>DASWGL010000032.1:0-2680 GCA_036393735.1 Gemmatimonadaceae bacterium
CGAACCCGAGGTGCTTCTCATTCACTTTCCATGAGCGGTTCGTATGACGGGAGGTAAGGAATATTGTTCGTGAGACGATGCCGGGATGCCTGGCCAGCGCGGCATGAAAGGAGATGTTGTACGGAGTTGGAATACTGTCGATCACGACAAGCCGAGTCGACACTAGAGGACCCCCGCTGGGCAAACGGCCGCCGCGCGCATAACGGAGTCGCGAGGCGTCCGAGGGACCCAAACGACTCGCAATGACGCGATGCCCTCTTCGGCGCGATCCAGAATCCGTCGCACTAGGTCGCGGATCATAGCGCAGGGTCCTACTACGCTTGGCCGTTGGGCGGCGTAGGGGCCGCGCTGCGCGTCTGTCCCAGCCTAACCTTAGTATCTTCGAGCGCACCTTTCAGGATGCGACGGTAATCCTGGGGTGTGTACTTTGCGAGAACTTCCCAACCCCGGCGAATTAGTCCGGTTCGCAGGTCCGTCGACGTAAGGACGCGCCGCAGGCCGTCTGCAATCCCTTCCGAATCCCGTGGATTTACGAGGACAGCCGCGCCGTCTGTTTGTTCACGAATGCCGCGAATGTCCGAGGTCACGACCGGGCACCCCATGGCAAATGCTTCTAACACTGGGATGTTCGTGGGTCCAAAGAAGGTCGGCATCACGAGGCAAGCGGCAGCGCTGTACAACGCTGACATGTCTTGATCAGGAATAAACCCGAGATGACGTACTTGACGATCCACGCCAAGCCGTCGCGCAGCCCGCATCGCTGCCGCGAACGTGCGGCGTCGCAACGCCCCCGAGTATGACCCGCCCAAGACCAGAGTTGGGGTCAGCCCGGCACCGTACTTGAGGTGATACAGTGCCTCTACCAACCGCAAATGGTTCTTGTGCGGCCAGAATTGCGCAGGGTAAAACAGATAATCTTCACTTAGTCCATACCGGTCGCTGACACGCGCGCGTTCGCTAGCACTCACGCGAGGATTCACACTAGACGCTGGAAGCATGGGGAGGACGACAATGCGATCTCCATCCACACCGGTGTCGGCATAGTAGTCAAGCAGATCTTCTTTCCCCGTCTCCGACTCGACGAAGAGGGTGAGGGCGCTGCGGCACGCATTTCGGAAGTAGTATTCCCGTCGCTCGAACTCGCCCAGGGCCCGGATTTCCGGGAATTCCGTGTACAAACGATGATTGAGATCGTGCACCGTTACCGCCGACGGCACTCTGGTCTCAAATGCTTTCACCGAGTACACGGGGTAGATGACGAGATCCAACGCGCGATCGCGGTACCACCGTGCCCCGATTCCGTCAAACCTCGGGTCACCGTTCGGAGCCAAGAGCACGCTGCCACTCCGCAAGCGTGTCGCATAGTACCACACGCGTCGGGCCAGCTGCTCTCCGACGAGAGCAACCCCCACGTCCTGCAGGACATCCATGAGCCCACTTGGTAACCTGGCTTCAGACCACGCGCCTCCGATCAGATCACTCATCGGGAGGTCGGCCTTGCGTCGGTGCAGTAGAACGACCTCATCCTCAAGATCGAGCGCGCGGAGCATCTCCAAGAACGTCACCGTGTACCGGAAGACGCCTCCTTGCTCACTTCGAACCCGAGCGTAGATCCCGATACGCATGGCGAACGCCCTAGTTACGAGACTCAAAGGTCTGGAATCCGCCCGCTAACGTTTACGCCTGACCATTGCTGGGTCGGGACTGACTCCGTAGATTCCCGCGCGGCATCCTAAGACCACGGCGAGTTCGCCTAAGAGAGAGCCATTCCTCGTGAGCCTCACCACTCCTGCGATTCCATTCGGTGACGCTTACGCCGAAATGTACGACGCGCTATACGCCTCGAAAGATTACGAAACGGAGTGCGACCGTCTCGAGGCCGCCTTCAAAGTGGCCACACGCCAAGTGCACTCGGTCATCGACTTGGGGTGTGGCACGGGGAATCATACGATTCCCCTCGCTCGCCGTGGATACACCGTGGTGGGCGTTGATCGGTCGCCCGGCATGCTTGAGCGAGCCCGACGGAAAGCGAGACTCGCTAAGGAGACTCGATCGGAGTTCGTTCTGGGCGACATTCGCGACGTCCGTCTCACCCAGAAGTTCGATGCCTGCATCCTGATGTTCGCCGTCCTGGGATATCAGGCGACTAACGAAGATGTGGCTGCCGCTCTCGCCAACGTCAGATACCATCTGCACCAGGGCGGAATCTTCGCGTTCGACGTCTGGAACGGTGCAGCCGTCCTGGCCGTCGGCCCCAGCGAGCGGAGACGAACAGTTCTGGACGGCGAGCGGCGGCTGATCCGCTTCTCGGGCGGCAAGCTCGACCTGCGGCACAACCTTTGTCACGTCGACGCCACCCACCTTCTCGTTGAGGGTACACAGATCGTGTCGGAAGTCCAGGAAACCCACACGATGCGGTATTTTTTCCCACTGGAGCTCGAGCTGTTTCTCGACCATGCGGGCTTCGATGTCGCGGAGGTCACGTCGTTCGACAACCCCGGAAAAGAGATCGATAGTGACAGCTGGAACATGTTCGTCGTAGCACGCCGCCGCTGAGCGCCCAAGATCCTTTCTACGCTCCGCGTACAAAAATCGCGTCGCATTGCAACGCACGACCGTCTTCCGGACTCGCCAGCTGGCCGAGGCTCCCGTGATATGAGAACCCAAGTTCCCGCATCAT
>DASWGL010000033.1:0-4729 GCA_036393735.1 Gemmatimonadaceae bacterium
TCGAAACCGGCCATCCGTACGACGTTGAGGGCCGCCTCCGCCGTGCGGATGGGGTCTACCGCCTCGTCGGGAGCAAGATCAGACGGTCGCGCGAACGGTTGCGAGCCAGCCTTTGACGTAACTGATCAACAAAGGAGTCGGGAATGAGTCGCATTGCTGATTCGCATCAAGATGTTGCCGATCTGGATGTTGCTGATCTGGAGTCGGTCATTTCGACACTTGAACTGAGTCGGCGACCAACGCGTCCTCCCGACCACGCATCCGAGAACCGCGCCTTGGTCGCGTTAGTGGAGGCGATGACGGCGTCGCCCGACGACATTCTGCAGAACCTGGTGGAGACCGCTCTGGACCTGTGCCGCGCGGGCTCGGCGGGACTCAGTCTGCTAGATGGGGACCGAAAGCGCTTCCGCTGGGCTGCTGTCGCCGGGCAGTGGGCTTCTTACCTGGGAGACGGTACGCCGCGCGACTTTGGCCCGTGTGGCACGGTGTTGGACCGTAACGTCGCGCTGTTGTTTTCACGCCCCGAACGCCATTTCAAGTACTTCGCCTTCGCGAAGCCCTACGTTGAAGAGGGGCTGTTGATCCCGTTCTACGTGGGTGGGCAAGCTGTCGGAACGATTTGGGTCATGGCCCACGACCCGAGTCGCGCTTTCGACGCAGAAGACTTGCGCGTGATGACCAATTTGGCCCATTTCGCGGCGGCGGCTTATGCGGCGCGCACCCGCCAAGTCGCCGTCCGAGCGGATGTGAGCTCAGCGCTCGCGACCGAGGAGTCGTTGCACGGGAAACTTCAATCTTGTACCGAAGCCGTCGTCAGACATCTGGACGCCGCGTTTGCTCGTATTTGGGTCACCACGCAAGATAAGCGCGTCCTCGAACTCCAAGCCAGCGCGGGAATGTACACGCATCTCGATGGCGCGCACAGTCGCGTACCCGTCGGACATTCGGAAATCGGTCTCATCGCTCAAGAACGGACGCCGCACGTCACGAATGATGTCGTGAACGATCCTCGCCTGAGCGATCCAGACTGGGCTCGAGCCGAGGGGATGGTGGCCTTTGCTGGCTATCCGTTAGTGGTTGGGGGTCAGGCAGTCGGCGTGCTGGCGATGTTCTCGCGAAAGCCAATTAGTCAAGCCACCACAGAAACGCTTAGCACCACCGCGGACACGATCGCACAAGGCATTCAACGCGCTCAGGGCGAAGCGGCCCTTCGACGAAGCGAGGCCTTTCTGACCGAGGCGCAGCGTCTCAGTTCAACGGGCAGCTTTTCGTGGCGCGTGGCGACAGATGAAATCACGTGGTCAGAGCAGGCCTATCGCATTTTCGAGTTTGACCGGGCTGTGCCCGTGACGTTCGAGTTAATCGGTTCTCGAGTGCACCCGGAAGACGTCTCGTTGTTGTATGAAATGATCGACCGGGCGCGAGGCGACGGCAGCGACTTCGAATACGAGCACCAGCTGCAGATGGCCGACTACTCGGTCAAGTACCTGCACCTGGTCGCTCACGGGACCCGAGACCAGGATGGTCAACTGGAGTACATCGGCGCGGTTCAGGACGTGACGGAGCGCCGACTCTCGGAAGAGGCGCTAGGCAAGGCCCGATCGGAATTCGCACATGTGGCCAGGGTCACGAGCCTCGGAGCATTGACGGCATCGATCGCGCACGAGGTCAACCAGCCGCTGTCGGGCATCATCACCAACGCCAGCACCTGTCTGCGGATGCTGGCCGCCGATCCTCCAAATGTCGACGGCGCGCGCGAAACGGCGCGGCGCACGATTCGCGATGGCAACCGTGCGTCTGAGGTGATCACGCGATTGCGTGCACTCTTCAGCAAGAAGGACGCCACGACCGAATCGGTGGACCTGAATGAGGCTACACGAGAAGTGATTGCGCTGTCGCGGAGTGAACTTCAAAGAAGCCGGGCGATTCTGCGGCCGGAACTTGGCGACGACCTCCCGCCTGTCACAGGCGATCGTGTCCAGCTTCAGCAGGTTATCCTGAACCTGCTCCTGAATGCCTCAGAGGCGATGAGCGGCGTCGATGATCGTCCGAGGCAGTTGGTGATCAGAACCGCACGAGACGAAGGCGATCGTGTGCGCCTGAGCGTGCAAGATGCGGGCGTGGGTGTCGAACCTCAAGGTGTGGACAAGCTCTTCGAAGCGTTCTACACCACGAAGAGTGGCGGTATGGGGATCGGGCTATCCGTCAGTCGCTCGATTATCGAGAGTCACCATGGCCGTCTATGGGCTGCACCGAATGATGGTCCAGGAGCCACGTTTTCATTTTCTATTCCCCGCAGATCCGAGGGTGTGACCGGCGCCCACAGTCTTGGCGCCATCGGACGCCTGCTGTGACGGATGCGGCGCATGTCATGAGGAATCCGTGATGGTCATACGTTCACTCGTGTCGGTCGTCGATGACGACGAGTCCGTGCGCGAGTCGTTACCGGACTTGCTGAGGGAGTTCGGCTTTGCGGTCCAGGCGTTCTCGTCGGCGGAAGAGTTCCTCGCGTCCGATTGCGTCGGCCAGACCAAGTGTCTGATCCTGGACATCGCGATGCCGGGCATGAGCGGGCCCGATCTCCAACGAGAATTGACGCGTCGCCGGCAAGAGATGCCGATCGTCTTCATCACCGCTCTCGGAGATGAGACCGTCCGTCCACACGTGCTCGAACAGGGTGCCGTGGAGTGCCTGTTCAAGCCATTCAGCGAGACGGCTCTGCTTGAGGCCCTCAATGCCGCACTTCGAGTGAGCTGAGCGATCCGCCACGCTCTTGCACCCTAGGGGTATACATGAGTTCAGCGAGCGCAACTTTTCATGAATCGAGGTCATCACCCATGTCGCACGCCACACCAATCGTGTTCGTTGTTGACGACGACGTCTCGGTGCGCGAATCGCTGGAATTGGTGATCCGCTGCGCAGGCTGGCAGCCGGAGACATTCGCGTCCGCACAGGAATTCCTGTCTCGCCCACGAGTGCTTGCTCCGAGCTGCCTGGTACTTGACGTTTCTCTTCCGGACCTCAATGGTCTCGATCTGCAGAAGCGCATCGCCGTCGATCGGAGTGACATGCCGATCATCTTCATCACGGGCTACGGCGACGTGCCGATGACGGTCCAGGCCATGAAGGCGGGAGCTGTCGAGTTCTTGACGAAGCCATTCGGCGACGACGTGCTGTTGAACGCCATCCGGCACGCCCTCGAGCGCAGCCACACTGCACTTGGTCACGAGGCGGAGATACGGGCGCTCCGGGACTGTCACGCGTCACTCAGCCGTCGCGAACGGGAGGTCATGGTGTTGGTGGTCTCCGGCCTGTTGAATAAACAGGTCGGTGGCGAGCTCGGCATCAGCGAGATCACGGTGAAGGCACACCGAGGCAAGGTGATGCGAAAGATGAAGGCCGACTCTCTCGCCGACCTGGTGAAAATGGACGCGAGACTCCGCCTCGCACCTGCGCCGAAAGGCTGACACTCCACCGACCGGTCGTTCTCCGCTTGCTCTTCTCTCGTCCCCTTCGCTCGACTCCCTCGTACGCTGTCGTCGCGCATAGGCGAGCGTGCGACTGACGACGATTCCTGCGCAATAGTAGGCGGTGTTCGTTGAGGCCCATCATTCGGGTGTGCCCACGCTCCGTGGTGGGCAATGCGATCAAGTTCACTGAAGTCGGCGAGGTATTGGTTCAAGTGGAAGCCGCCGCCGAACCTACCGCGGAAGGTCAAGTGAACATTGATTTCCTCGTCCGCGACACGGGAATTGGCATCCAGCCCGATAAGCAGGAGGTGATCTTTCGAGCGTTCGAGCAGGAGGACACCACCACGACGCGAAAATACTGCGGCATCGGCTTGGGCCTGACAATCTCGTCTAAATTGGCGAGTCTCATGGGTGGGAAGATCACGGTCGCAAGCGAACCCGGCCGCGGCAGCACATTCACTTTCACTGCTGCCTTTGTGAAAAACCCGCGGCCCACTGAATCGCTTGCAACACATTCGCCCGTCCCGCTACGCGATTTGCGCGTTCTTGTTGTGGACGACAATGCCACGAACCGGCGACGCGACCGAAATGCCGCATTAACATGTTGCTCAATGAAGGGGCAGAAAATGTACATCAAACTGTACATTAAATTCTGGAAAACCTGTGTTCCAAGTGTAACATGTTGTTCAGTAGTCCAAGGACGTAAAGCCTTGGTGTTGTTGTAGGTGTGAGTAATCTCAGCACTTAAGGTTTTTGAGCGAATCACGCTCATAACCCGGAGGTCGGAGGTTCGAATCCTCCCCCCGCTACTGCAAATCGAAGCAGGCCAGCCTTTTATGGCTGGCCCGCTTTGTTTTGATTCGTCGGGACGCGTGTCGCCTCCGCGCGCAGGGAATCCTCCAAGTCGGACGGTGCCTTGAGTTGATCCAAATTGAGGACGGCCAATCTGGCGACGAGGTGAGAACTTCAATGCTCGTGTGATGGAGCATCGCTCTCATTGCTCTGACCCTAGACTAGAGTTGATTTCGCACGACGTCAGCGGCTGACGGACGGAACGCAGATGGAATCGCCAGGGCCACCGCGTCTCGTATTTGGCTCATGCCTGCCTGCCGCGCGTCATCAGATGGAGGAGTAGTCCCAGCAACGTCAACGCCCACGCCGCCAATGCAACATAAACGAAAACTTTCGGAATTATCAGCAGAGGCCCTGCGTCCATGACCTTCGTCAAGCGGAACGTGCAGGCCGTGTACATTCCCAGC
>DASWGL010000034.1:0-3017 GCA_036393735.1 Gemmatimonadaceae bacterium
GTCCCGCACCTGACTCCAATGGGGATGAATCACGTCATTGCCGGTGCGTGGACGGCGGTGTTTCAGAAACGGGGCGGCCGCTGGGTGATCATCCAGGAGCATCTTTCGGATGTGCAGAGCAATCCGAATCTCCAGATGAACATGAACCCACCACAGGGCAACCCCTGAAGTTTTTACTCCTCCGAGCCACCCCCGGTGGCGCTCACCGATGATTTGAGCTGCTGCCCCATCTCGGCTTCGCCGCTGATGATGGCGCGCCACGTCATCTCCGGACCTCTCCGGAAGCCCTTCTGGGTGACTTTAACTCCCTCGGGTGAGATCGCCACCATGTAGGCTTTTCCGTCGATCTCGATCTCGCGCTTCAGGGTTTTTTCTAGTTTTGTCGCCATGCCCCCTCCGGGGAGTTAAATGTGGGTTGGCGGTATAATACGCGCTCCGGGCCCCGCCTACGAGCCCCCGCCTAATCTCGTTCTTTTCGCGAGGCTTTAATGTAGCCTGCCCAAAGGCTCGTTCGTCCTGTAATTACACGGAGAACGAATGGCTTTTATGGCTCTACAGGCCCCGGGCGATGACAGCGCCCACCTCATATACGAGTTCGAGCGCCGCGCCTACCCCGTCAGGAACTCATTGCTGACAATCGGGCGCGACGCAGCGAGCCATATCCTCATTCGCGAGCCTGCCGTTTCCCGAAATCACGCGGAATTACGCTCGGAGGATGGCAAATTCGTTCTTCACCCGTGTGGCGTTAACCCAACGAGCGTCAACGGAATGACGCTTGCCGAGCCCCGGTCCCTCGCCGAAGGCGACAAGGTGGAAGTAGGCTCAGCGATACTGACTTTCACCACCAAGCGACTTCCTCTGGGTGTCGCGGTGATCGAGCCCGCCGGAGCGAGCAAGCGCGAGAAGGACATCAATACCCGCCGCAACACCATCAAGCACCCGATCCTGGCAGGCGATCTCGATCCCGATTCGCCGCGCAGGGTTCCGACCAACGTGATCATCGGCGCTATTGCGGTGATTGTTGTGATTCTTTACCTGCTCGGCAGATAGCCTACCCATCGTTTCACCGCTAATTACAACTGAGAACTACGCTGCCGTCCGCTTCCCGCGGGTCGCTTTTCGCTGCGCGCGGAGACCGAGGGACAGTTCGATGTGGAGTTCTGGGCAAAACCGGAGCGCCACCACAGTCGGTCCCTCGGTAGTCAGCGAGTAGCGATCTGCGAAGAGCGGGCGGCAGGCGGCAGCGTAGTTCTCAATTGCAGCTGCGGGTGTCGTCGAAGTCGATTCAGTCGCTTTCGACGAACCTCGCGAGCACCATCTTCTCAAGCTGCATCCTCAGCGGCTCGAGCTCGATCGTCTCGAGAACATCCGCCGCAAACGCGTACGTCAGAAGAATGCGCGCCGTTTCCGGCCCGATTCCCCGGCTGTTGAGATAGAACATCGCCTGATCATCGAGTCTCCCCACTGTCGCGCCATGGGTGCACTTCACGTCGTCGGCGAATATCTCGAGCTGCGGCTTGGTATCGACACGAGCGCCAGGTGAGAGCAGAAGGTTGTTGTTGCTCTGCTTTCCGTCAGTCTTCTGTGCCTCGGGGTGAACGTAAACCTTGCCGTTGAATACCCCGTGCGAGCGGCCATCGAGCACTCCCTTGTACACCTCGTGGCTCGGGCAGTTGGGAGCGATGTGCTCGATGCTCGTCTGATTGTCGATGTGCTGGGTGCCGTCGGTGAGATATAGGCCATTGAGCGTGCAGGTCGCCGCATCTCCATCGAGGGACGTGTAGATATTTGTCCGCGCGAGCGAGCCGCCTACAGCAAACGAGAAAGAGTGGAGTTGGCTGTCCCGCGCCTGGCTGATCTGAACCGTGCCCACGTGGAACGCGCTCTCGCTCTCGCGCTGCATCTTGTAATGATCGACGTGCGCGCCTTCGCCAACGGAGATCTCGGTCACCGCGTTGGTGAAATAACCGCTATCACGCAGTGAGACGTAGCTCTCGATCACGGTCGCGCGCGAGTGTCGTCCCGCGATGATGAGATTCCGCGGATGGGACGCGCCCTCTCCGTCAGAGACGAACACCAGATGGATCGGCTGCTCGACGATCGCGTCGACCGCGAGCTCGATGAATGCGCCATCGTCGATGAACGCGGTGTTGAGCGCAGTGAAGGTGTGGTGCTCGAACTTCGCGATTTTGCCGAGGTAGCGCTCAACGCCCGCCGATCCGGCCTTGATCGCGCCAGAGAGGCTGCTCACTCGAACACCATTGCCGAGCCCTGCCTTCGACGAAAGATCCTCGGAGAACGTTCCGTTCACGAAAACGATGGTGTGCCAGCCGTTCTCGCCGAAGTTGAACCGGTCGAGATCGGCCCGGTTGACCCCCAACGAGGTCTCCCCATCATCTTTCCGGCGCGAAGATTCGCGGCGATCCGTAACCCCACTCGCCGCGCTTGCCGATTCGCGCATCGCCAGACGAAAAGTGCGCTCCGCGATCGGCGCCACGCTCGTGAAGTGCCAGTCTTCGTTTTTCGTCGTGGGGAATCCAAGCGCCTGGAAGCGCGCCATTCCGTGCTTCCGCAGCGTCTGAAGCCAACCCGGCGCTGCTGACTGGCGCTCGAAATCCTCTCGATACACCTCGATCGAGCTGGGCGCCCGCGTGCTCACAGACCCCGCTCCGTGCTTCCCCGCGGCATCCCTGGCCACGCCATCCTTCGTGACGACCGGGTTTTCACGAGCGCTCTTCCTCGTTGCGATCTCGCTCAAGCAGCTGCCCCCGCACCCGCCCCTGCCCCGGCGTCCTGCAGCCAGTCGTAGCCCTTCTCTTCGAGCTCGAGCGCCAGCTCTTTTCCACCGGACTTCACAATCCGCCCATTCGCAAGCACGTGCACGTAATCGGGGACGATGTAGTTGAGGAGCCGCTGGTAGTGCGTAACGACGATTGTCGCGTTGTCGGGCGAGCGAAGCTTGTTGACGCCCTCGGCCACGATGCGGAGAGCATCGATGTCGAGCCCCGAGTCGGTTT
>DASWGL010000035.1:0-2134 GCA_036393735.1 Gemmatimonadaceae bacterium
CACCAGGCTGACGGCTCGTCTCCACCAGCGTGAAGATGTGTCGGAGACTCGGTCCCATGCGAACTCCGGAGATGGCGTGAGGCACGGCCTCTCGCGCCCCTTCGCCTCGCACTAGAACCGGAATGCTGTACACCGGCCCTCCAAAGTTTGTGTTCGCGCTTACGGTCAGAAACTGCGCGGTCTCTTCTCTGGTCCGAATTTCGACCTGACCCTCCGCTGATGTCTGTCCGAACAATTGGCTCAGAACGTCGTGAAACGCAACGACGTCATTGCCGGGAACACTGATATTGGCGCGGAGCGGCTGCGCCGCAGAGTGCTCGATGTAGTAGACATCCGCTGACACGGGAATGTTACTCACGTTCGCCACCCTCAACTCCGTGCGGAGAAGCGATGAGAACGCCGAAATCACGGAAGTGACAATGTAAGAGTGTGTGTCGGGCGAGACCGTTGGAAGGGCGACGGATTCCGGTACAACCAGATCGTTGTCGATCACGAGGAGTCGAGCGGTTCTTCCGCTCCTCGATCGCACGGTGAAGTACGTATAGCGTGGCAGCGGCGAGGCACGATTCGCCCGGCTGCGATCGACGATCAGCTCGACTGTCAGAGACGAATTGGGGGCGATCGCGCTCGCGTTCCATCCGCGCTTTGGACTCAGCCAGCCCTCCGGGCCGACCTCCCCTGCCACGTCCATCGCCACGGGTCCGTCGTTCGCAATATCAACTGTGATCGTCGCTCGCTCTGAATCCGGCCGTGCGGTCGAATACGGTGGCAGAGAAAGGAACGTTGTCGATTTCCCATTGATCTGGAATCTCGGGAACGTTGGTGTCGGTGCAGACGCTCCCGGTCTCAGATTCACGTATGCGTAAGGAGTGACTGCCAGCGTCTCGGAAACTCCACTGATGGAGATGATCGCCTCGAATGTCGCAGCGTTCGCGACAGGCACGCCGCTGAAACGGATGTCGAGCTGCCTGGGCGTTCGGGGCAGAAGCGTCAGTCTTCGGATGTCGCCGCCCGCCGGGTCCTTGATCGTGAAGAACGGCGTTGGTCCAAGAATCAGCGAGTCGACCGACACCGTCACGGACGCCCGGCCCACATTCTCGACCGAGAAACTCGAATGGACAGCATCGAGGGAATCTTCGGCGCCCACCAGAACCGCCTGCGGCTGCGCACTGAACACCACGACGGCGGCACCGCTCACAACGGTCACAACCGCGGAAGGCGAGTTCGCGCTTTCCTTCGTCGCATCACACGCTGGAACGGCTCGAACACGATGGAAGTACAACCCCTCTGCGGACGACGTGAAAGAGGCCCCGTTGACGCCGATCCGCTGCTGTTCGACTGATGTGAAGTCGGACGTCATTGATCGCTCGATGACGTACGAGCCAGTTCCGCCCGTGACTTCGGACCATCCGATCGCGTAAGTTTGCCCGACTCCGGGCTGCATCGCAGGAAGAAGCTGAATGACAGGCACTGGGGGAGCGAGGCATTCAGCCTCGATGACGGGCGAGAGCAACAACGCAAACCCGAACACACAGCAACGCGCGTTCGACATCGTTTCTCCGAGTTGTGGTGATGCCGGCGAAGCTTACGCCTTCGCCTTCGTGACTCCAATGGGTAATACGCGGCGCACCATGAGGCTGGACTTCAGAATTGACGCCGGACTCAGAACCCCGGCAACCGCTGCTGCACCGGCCTGAAGCTGTACAGACCTTCCTCGACGAACGCGAGTGACGCGCTCTCCGCGAGAGTCGCGGCGGCGACGCTGACGAGCACCGCGATCCGCTTCTCGTGCGTCAACTGCTCGAGGCGCATGGCCTCATCGATCGTGCTGTCGATGCCCACGCTGAGCGCGATGAACCGATCGAGACGACGACCCAGCGCGTCGACATTGCTCACCATGCGCTGGGCGGCGTGAATCGCGGCGGCCGCGCTGCCGAACGTCGCCACGATCGGACCACCGTTCGATGACACGAGCCTGCCCCGCTCGTCGGTGACGATGCCGGCCAGGATCCGCTGCAGATCGGTGATCGATCGCTCGGAGCTCGCCGGTGAGGAGACCGTAGCCACGAGCGCGGTCTGTGGCTTCTTCGAAGACGGAGGAGGCGCTGCAGTTGGCTCGCTCCGCGCCGGCGAG
>DASWGL010000036.1:0-2839 GCA_036393735.1 Gemmatimonadaceae bacterium
GCGCGCCGATCTTCGAAGCGCCGAAACCAGCGTCCAGGCCGCGGCACTAAGTGTGCGTGCTCAGAAGGCGCAACGTCTACCAGTTGTTTCCGTGACCGCGGATTACGGCGGCGCCGGCGCCAACATCGGGAATTTCAATCAGGTCTATACGGTCGCGGGCAACGTTTCAGTGCCGATCTATACGGGAGGCCGAATCCATGCAGATGTGGAGCAGGCGCAGGCAGACCTGGCTCGCCGCGAAGCGGAATATGAAGACCTGAAAGGTCGCGTCGCCTACGATGTCCGCGTCGCATGGCTGGATCTGAGCGCATCGGATTCCAGCGTGAAGGTAGCAGAGCGCAACAAGTCGCTGGCGGAGCGGGCTCTAACGCAGTCTCAGGACCGGTACTCGAACGGCGTCACCAACTATCTCGAAGTGGTACAGGCCCAGGAGGCAGTCACCGTCGCCGCCGAGAACCACATTCAGAGTCTGTTCTCGTTCAACGTGGCACTGATTTCTTTTGCGCGCGCCGTCGGCGGTGCGGAAGCGAGGCTCCCCGAGCTTCTAGGAGGAAAATGACATGGCAACGACCATCGAAACAGAAGTCGAGGACTTGCAAGAAGTAGTTCAAAAGCGCGAGCCTTCCGCAAAATCTGGCAGCGAGAAACCGGAATCTTCAAGCGGCGTCCCCAGCAGACGGTTCTCGCGATGGATCTTAATCTTGATCGCGGCGATCGCCGTGGCTGGAGCTTCGCTTTGGTGGGTGCGCTCCCAAAATTACGAATCCACAGACGACGCCCAGGTTGAAGGACATCTCGATCTGGTGAGCTCTCGCATCAGCGGAACCGTCCTCTCTATCGATCCAAAAGTCGAGAACAACCGGTTTGTCGAAGCGGGAACGCTGCTGATGGAGCTCGATCCTCGGGACTACGCGGCCGAACTCGAGCACGCGAAGGCGATTCTTGTGACACAAGTCGCGGAGGCGCATTCGGCCCAGGTGACGGTTCCCATCGTGGACGCAAGCGCATTCGGCCAGCTCCATTCCGCGGAGGCCGCCAATGCGCAAGCGCTGGCGAGCGTCGAATCCGAGCAGGCGAACCTGGTTGCGGCTCAGCACAAATTGCGGCAGGACGAAGCCATCTACGCTCGCGCCGAACGGGATCGTGTTCGCTATCAGGCGCTCGTCGAAAAGCACGAGATCTCGCGGTCCGATTATGACGCACGGGAAACGGAAGCCGCCGCGGGCGCCCAGGCAGTGGAAGCCGATCGCGCCGCGATTGTTTCGAGAGAACAGAAGATCGCTGAAGCACGCAGCCTCGTAGTCCAGCGGGAGGCGCAGATCGAGGCCGCCCGCATCGCTCCGCAGCAGGTTACCGACGCCCGTGCCAAGTCGGAATCGGCCGGAGGACACATGGAGCAAGCTCGCGCCGATTTACACAGCGCGCAGCTCAATCTCAGCTACACGAAGATCTACGCTCCGGTCAGCGGCGTGATTGGAAGGAAAACGGTTGAGCTTGGTCATCGCGTCCAGCCGGGACAAGGCCTACTCGTGATTGTTCCCCTGGACGACATCTGGATCACGGCGAACTTCAAGGAGACTCAGCTCAAACGGATGAGGCCTGGCCAGTCAGTCACCATCCGCGTCGACACGTTCGGACGCGACTACAGGGGAAAAGTAGAGAACCTGCCGGGTGCCGCGGGTCCGCTCTTCAGCCTCTTCCCTCCGGAAAACTCGACCGGGAACTACGTGAAAGTCGTGCAGCGGTTCCCGGTGCGAATTCGGCTCGACAAAGATCAGGATGCTGAGCGGCTATTGCGGCCCGGCATGTCGGTCGAACCAACAGTAGATGTTCACTTAGAGCTGTCATGCCGAACGGGAAGCCGACCATCAATCCCTGGTTCATCGCGGTAACCGTCACTCTCGCGACGTTCATGGAACTGCTCGACACGTCGATTGCCAACGTCGCCCTCCCTTACATCGGCGGCGGCCTGGGCCGAAGCTACGACGAGGTGACCTGGATCCTCACGACATATCTCGTCGCGAATGCGGTCATCTTGCCGATGTCTGCCTGGCTGAGCCGCGTCTTCGGCAGGAAGACCTACTATCTCGGCTGCGTCGCGCTGTTTACGCTGACCTCACTTTTCTGCGGATTGGCGCCCAGCCTGGGGATCATGCTTTCCAGTCGCGTACTGCAGGGCCTGGCCGGCGGAGGCTTGGCTCCGGTATCCCAGGCGATTCTGGTGGACACATTCCCGCCAGCCAAACGCGCCTCGGCCTTCGCTCTATATACGATCGTAATCGTGACCGCGCCGGCCATCGGGCCGGTGTTGGGCGGCTGGATCACGGATAACTACAGTTGGCGTTGGATATTCTTCATCAATATCCCAATCGGCTTTTTGTCGTTCTACCTGAGCAGTAGGCTAGTCAAGGATCCACCCGCGTTTGAAGCGGAGCGAGCCTCAGTACGTACCAACGGCAAGTTGCACGTCGACGGTATCGGGATCACTCTGATTGCCCTGGCGTCGGCGGCGCTCGAAGTGGCGCTCGATCGCGGCCAGATCGACGACTGGTTCGGGAGCACCTTCATCTGCTGGATGCTTGCAATCGGAGTAATCGGATGGATTGCGACCATCGCGTGGGAAATTCAGCGAAAGGAGCCCGTGATCGACTTCCGGCTACTGGCGAGCCGCAACTTCGCCATCGCAAGCGCACTGTTTCTCGTGTTCGGATTCGGGCTGTTCGGAAGCACTACACTCATTCCACAAATTCTGCAATCGCTCTACGGATATCGGGCGACGGACGCAGGACTGGTGTTGGGGCCAGGCGCGCTCGTGATCACGTTCTTTGCCCCCATCGTG
>DASWGL010000037.1:0-12681 GCA_036393735.1 Gemmatimonadaceae bacterium
GGATTCGAGTCCATGACACGCTCCATCACGACCTGGTTTTCGCGGAACGCTCCTGCCTGCCGGAGCATCTTATCCACGAGCGTGGTCTTGCCGTGATCGACGTGCGCGATGATCGCGATGTTACGAAATTCCTGCTTTGCCATAGCCTTGTAAGTTAGCTAGGCGTGCAAGTGCCTCTCGCGATCGAGCATATCGTCTCTCTCGAGCTGAATCGTCACGTGCTGGATGCCGAAGAGGCGCATCGCGTCGTGGATGTGCCCCAGGACGTGCTGGTGCCGTTCGGGCTCGCGCACAATGGCGTGGGCGCTCATCGCCACCACCGCCGGCGTGACCGCCCAGACGTGCAGATCGTGCACCGATTCGATCCCCGGGATCGCCTCGAGCTGTCGCCGCACCGCCCCAACGGGAATGTGTGCCGGAGTTGACTCGAGCAGGATGTCCACCGACTCCCGCACCAGACGCCAGGCGCCCCCCATGATGAGAACCGTTGTGAGTATGGACGCGATCGGGTCGGCAATCAGCCACCCGGTGTAGCGGATCGCAACGGCAGCGGCGATCGTCCCGATCGTCGCGAGCAGATCTCCCAGCACGTGCAGATACGCGCCGCGGGTGTTGAGATTGTGTGACGAGCTGCCGACGAGCACGCGCGCCGCGACGATGTTGACGGCGAGCCCCAGAGCAGCCACCGACAGCATCAAGCCGCTCTGCACCGATTCCGGCGCACGAAAGCGCATGACGGCCGTCCAGAGAATCCACGCCGAGATGAGGAGCAGCGTCGAGCCGTTCACGAATGCGGCCAGAATCTCCCACCGCAGATATCCATACGTCTTCTGCGGATTGCCGGGCTGCTTGCTGAACCACGCCACGAAGAGCGCGAGGCTAAGCGCCGCGACATCCGTCAGCATGTGACCAGCATCGGCCAGCAGCGCGATTGAATTCGACAGCAGCCCGCCGATCACCTCGACGATCAGCAGCACCGCGGTGAGCGCCAGCGCGATGCGCAGGCTCCTCACCGGCGCGTCGCTCACGTGTGAGTGGGCTGCGCGGGGATGCGCGCCGTCGTGCTGGTGTCCGTGACCGGAGTTGTGGTAAGTTGTATCCGTGCCCGGTCGGCTGCTCGCCATAATTCTGCTCGTGCTCCTCAACGCGTTTTTCGTTGGCGCCGAGTTCGCTCTTGTCCGCTCCAGACGGACGCGTCTGGAGGCGATGGTCCGAAGTGGTGACAGACTCGCCCGCTTCGCCGTTCGTGCCTCGTCAAATATCTCCCGCATCCTGTCCGCCAGCCAGCTAGGGGTGACTCTGGCGAGCCTGGGACTGGGATGGGTCGCGGAGTCGACCGTCGGCGGCGTTTTCGAAGAGCTGTTCGCCAACCTCCCGTTCGCCATCGAGATATCGATGCGCCTGACGCTTGCGGCAACAGTGGCGCTGATCATCGTCACGTATCTGCACGTGGTTTTTGGCGAGCTGGTGCCCAAGGCTGCCGCATTGAATCATCCCGAGGCGTTGGCCCGCTGGCTGGCACCGCCGCTCCTGTTCTTCGCGTGGGTCACGACACCCTTCACTTTTTTCCTCAATAAATCGTCGATGGTGATTCTGCACGCGCTCGGTCAGGAAAAGGCCGGCTCGGAGGAAGCGGTGCATTCGCCCGAGGAGATCCGGCTTCTCGTCGAGCAATCGCAGGAAAGCGGACAGATGCAGGCCCACGATGCCGATCTGATCGACGCCGTGTTCGAGTTCTCGGAGAAGAACGCGCGGGAGGTCATGACACCGCGGACAGAGCTGGTGGCGTTACCCGTCGAGGCGACGCTGTCGGAAGTGCTGGACGTGGTTCAGGAAAGCGGGCTGTCACGCTACCCGGTGTACGACGAGTCCATCGACAACATCATCGGCGTGGTGTTGGCAAAGGATCTCCTCAAGCTCCTCGCCCCGCGCGCCAACACGGAGGCGTTCGACCTTCCGTCCATCATGCGTCCGGTGCACGTGATTCCCGGCTCTCGCGAAGTCGAAGAGGTCCTCGCCGATTTCAAGCGGCTCAAGGAGCACATGGCGGTGGTGCTCGACGAGTACGGCGGCACGGCCGGTGTCGTGACGATGGAGGATCTGCTCGAGGAGATCGTCGGCGAGATCCTGGACGAGTACGACACGCCCGAAGATGCCGAAGCTCCGCTCCACACGCGCGCGGGAGAAACGCTGGTTCCGGGAAGCACACATATCGGAGAGCTGAACGAACACTTCGGTCTCACCGTCCCCGACGAGGACTACACGACGATCGGTGGTTACGTGTTCGGAGTCCTGGGCCGGCTGCCCGTCGTCGGCGATCGCGTGATTGCCGGTGGCGGAATCTTCACTGTGCGCGAGATGACCGGCCGGAGGATCGAGTCTCTGTCGGTTGATCTGCATTCGCTCGGCGACCGCCGCGCGACTGACCGCGAGCCACAATCGACGCACACAGAAGCGTAGCGGCGATCATGCTGGAAGGCTCGGCGCAATTCAGGCCCGCGATGTCGAGGGCGGTCCCGTGATCCGGCGACGTTCGCGGAAATGGAAGTCCCAGCGTGACATTCACTGCGCTGCCGAATGACGCCACCTTGATCGCCGTCATGCCGACATCGTGGTAGGGCGCAATCACCGCATCGAACTCTCCGCGCATCGCTCGCACAAAAACCGTGTCAGCGGGGAACGGCCCATCGATTCCCGCGGCGCGTGCCGCCGGCGCGAGAAGCTTCGAGTCTTCGCTCCCGAATCTCCCGGCATCGCCAGCATGCGGATTCAGCGCGCACAGCGCGATCCGCGGCTCCGCGATGCCGAACCAGCTGCGCAGACCCTCACGCGTAAGTCGGGCGGCTTCGGTTATCGATTCCACCGTCAGCTTCTCGATCACTTCGCGCAGGGGGATGTGGGTTGTTGCCAGCACCACGCGGAGCTTGTCCGAGGTGAGCATCATCGCGACGCGCGCGCCGGTGAGATGCCCCAGCATTTCCGTGTGTCCGGGATAGTCGTAGCCGCCGGCATGTAGCGCGGACTTGTCGATCGGAGCGGTCACGATGCCATCGACATCGCTCGCCATCGCCATCTGGACGGCCCGCTCGATGGCGAGACCGCTCAGCATTCCCGCCAGCGCAGCACCGCCGTCGGGCCGCCAGCGTCCCATTGATTCGCTCACCTCGACGCCAGATCCCTCCGGACCGACTACCACAATGTCACAGCGCTCGCCGACCCGTGAGTCGGCGAGCGCTTTGGCGACGATCTCCGGACCAATCCCGCGGGGGTCCCCGACGGTCATGGCAAGACGCGCTTTCACTCTTTACATCCTGAGCGACACGTAGGTCTGCTTCCGCATTTCGTCGAGCAGCTGCCTGATAGAGCGTTCCTCGGAGAGCTGGGCGCGGATCTGATCGCGGATCTCGTTCTCCTTGAATTCACCGGCGTCGTTCGCGGTGACTACCTGGAGAACGGCGTACTTGGGTTGGCCGCGCGGATTCGCCAACTGGAACGGGTTGGTGATGGAGCCCGCCTTGGCGCCGGCGAGGGCCGCAATATAGGACGGCGGCAATGAATCGCGGGGGAACGGCTGAAGCATTCCCTTCTCTTCCGTCGCGTCGTGGTGCTTGGCGACGAGCGAATCGTACGAAACGCCGCGACGCCACTGGGCAGCCACCGTGTCCGCCTCGACCTTGGCAGCGGCGACGTCCGCGGAGTCGATCACCGGCGCGATGAGAATGTGCCTCGCCTTCACCTCGGCCGACTGCACGCGATCGACCTTGATGATGTGATAACCGAACGCCGTCTCGATTACCGGACTCACTTCTCCCGGGCGCAGCGCGAACATCATCGCTTCGAACTCCGGAACGAGTCCACTGCCGCGACGATTCCAGCCGAGGTCGCCGCCGAGCTGCTTGGTACCGGGATCCATCGATTCGCGCTTGGCGATCTGTTCGAAGTCGCCGCCCTTCCTTATTTCTACGAGCAGCGAGTCGATGTGCGCTTTCGCTTTTGCCTTCGCCGCCGGTGAGGCATGAGGCGCGACGATGATTTGTCTGAACGTCACGGTTGCGGGACGCTTCTGCAGGTCGGAGCGGCTCCGCTCGAACGCCGCCGTCACTTCCTCGTCGGTAACATTGACCGGCTTGGCTTTTTTCCGCAGCTCGGTGAAGGCCTTCTGCTGGAGGTTCTGTCGCCTGTACTGCTCGATGAGCGACTTGCGATACTCGTCAGGCGATCCGAGTCCTGCCTTCTTGAGTTCGTTTCGATACTCGTCGTCCGAGCTGAACTGGGACCGAACCTGCTTGATCTGACGGTCGGCTCCGGCGGTGATCTCGGCTTCAGTCACCTCGAGTTTCATTTCCTTCGCCTTCTGAACGAGCATCTCTTCGTCGACCAGCTCGCCCAGCACCGTGCGTGCGAGAGCGGCCTGACCGGCGGAATCGGTCGGGAGCTGCAAGCCCTGGGCGCGACGCTGATTGATAGAGGTGAGCACGTCGCTCCAGAGAACCGGCTGATCACCGACGATCGCTACGACGCGATCGATGGGTAGGGCCTGTGGCAATGCTCGCGCGACCGTGGCTGGCGTCTGCCCTCCGAGCCCGACCGGCGCGAGTATCGCGGCAACGATGAATTGCTTGATCATCGCTGATCCTACCCCTCGATTGAATCGTGGTTCGATCACTTCCTGCCGCCGGGCGGAGTCGACGACGCAGTCGGCGGCGCCGAGGGTGAAGGATTCAACGGCACCGCGGTCGGCGGTTGCCGAGCGGAGTGCGCCGAATCAGCCGAGCTGCGGATCTTCGCTGCCTCTTGCACCGCACGGTCAAACCCTGCGTCATTGAACGAGTACTTGTACTTCTCTCGCAGGATATTGGAGAGCGGAGTCGGGACGGACACGAACGTTGCCTGCTCCTGCACCATGCGCGTGAAATAGGCGTCGATCCGTTTAGCTGCGAGCTTCTCGCGATCGCCCTCGCTCTTGGCGCTGTCAGCCAACGACGCCGGCAGGACGCCGAGCTGCGCCCAGGCTGTGCGCACCGCGTTGGTAAAGCTCGCGTGGAGCTGGGCCATCTCGGCTGGATCGATTTGTACCTTGGCGCTGTCGGCCTGCTTCAGCACCAGCTCGTTCTTGACGAAGTTGCGAACCAGCTGTACGAGCAGCGAATCGGGCGACTGTTTGATCTGATCGAGCACACGGGCTTGTGGCGGCAGCGTCTCCAGCCAGCCCACCAGGCGGGACGTTGTGAATTTTCCGGCGGTCGAGGTGGCCAACACGGTCTTGTCGCGCCGGTATGCGTCGGGATCGTTGCCCACCGCTCTCACGATGGTAGGCGCGTCCTTCTTCACTTCGATCTTGCCGTTCTGTTCGAGCTTGGCGAGGTAGGTGCTCTCCGCCACGGCGACGCTTCGTCCCTTCGACGCGAGCAGCAGCTGGCTCTTGACCTGATCGTAGGTCGGACGGTGGATGATGTGGTACCCGTACTGCGTCTGAATCACCGGGGAAATCTGGCCCGGCTTGAGTGCGACGAGCGCGTTCTCGAATTCGGGAACCATCGAGCCCTTCGGAAAGATTCCGAGCGAGCCCCCCTGTTTCGCCGATTGCTGGTCCTGGCTGTATTTCTTGGCAGTGTCGGCGAAATTCGCGGGTGTCACCTTCGCGCGAAGCGCGTCTGCTTTCTTCTTGACTCCCGCCTTCTGCGCATCGTTCATCCCCTGCGTGAGCAGGAGGATGTGGTCGGCCGCGAGGACCTGGCCGCTTTCCCACTGCCGCTTGGCGGCGGCGGTGTCTTCGACACCCCAGCCCTTCGACACGACGTCATACCACTTCCTCGCCTTCATATTGGCGATCGCCGGCCACATCGCTTCGTCGATCAGCCTGGGATCGTTGAGCGAATCGCCGTGCGCCGCGGCGAGGCCGAGCAGCTGGTAATCGTCCCAGACGTTCGCGATCGACTTGGCGATGTCCTTACGGACCGGCGCCCGTGATTTGCCGAGCAAATTCGCGAGCTTGGTGACCGAGAGCTCGGCGCTCCCGGCGCGGGCCACCCAGTCGGTGTGCGCGTTGAGGGCGTCCTTCAATCCGGAGCAGGCAGAGAGTGTAAAAGCCGCTACCGCGGCGAGAGCGATATTGCGTTTCATGTTTGCGTCGTACGGGGTTAGCTGTCAGGTGGGACGCAGTGTGGTCAGGGCACGGACAAGTCCATCGAGCATCTCAGCTCCTCCAAGACGGGTGAGCTTGAGTGAGAGCGGATGCGCGCGTCGCACTTCCGCCTGGAACTGTACCTCGTGGAACGCCGCCGAAATCCCCTTCATACGGGGCACCGCGTGCTCGCGAAAGGTAATACGGGCCTCGTTTCCGCGCACCAGCACGGACTCGACATCGGAAGCACCGCCAAGGATGCGGAGCAGAGCAGTCGCAAAGAAGCTGCGCGCCGGTTCAGGCAGCACGCCGAACCGGTCTCGCACTTCGTCTCTCAAAGCGACAATCTCGGCGACATCCGTCATGTGCGTGAGGCGCCTGTAGATGTCGAGCTTGGCGTCCTGAGAGTTGATGTATTCGTCCGGCAGGTAAGATGGCACATCGAGCGAGATCTCTGATGGCTGGAGCCTGGGCGCATCGTCCCCGCGCATTAAGCGTTTTACCGTTTCGTCGAGCATGCGGAGATACATGTCGAAACCGACCGCGTGCACGAACCCGGATTGCTCGGGCCCCAGAAGGTTGCCGGCGCCCCGCAGCTCCAGGTCCTTGAGCGCGATCTGATAACCAGCCCCCAGCTGCGTGTGGTGTTCCAGAATGGTGAGGCGGCGGTTCGCATCTTCGTCGATCGAATCCGGCACCAGCAGATAGCAGCTCGCCCTGCGGTGCGAGCGGCCGACGCGGCCCCGGAGCTGATAGAGCTGCGCCAGACCGAAGGTGTCGGCACGATTGACGAACATCGTGTTGGCGTTGGGGACGTCCAGCCCCGACTCCACGATCATGGTCGAGACGAGGACGTCGATCTCGCCGTCGACGAATCTGCGCATGACGTCCTCCAGCTCGCGCTCGCGCATCTGCCCGTGGCCGACACCGATACGTGCGCGTGGCACGACGTGGCGGATGTGCTCCGCCATGCCGTCGATCGTTTCGATCCGGTTGTGGACGAAGAACACCTGGCCTCCACGATCGAGCTCGCGAGAGATGCCTTCGTCGATGAGACCATCGTCCCAGGGCTCGACGTACGTGAGCACGGGCGAGCGATCGCGCGGAGGGGTCTGCATCAAAGTCATGTCGCGCAGTCCGGCCAGGGAGAGGTGGAGCGTCCGCGGGATCGGCGTGGCCGTCAGTGTGAGCACATCGGTGTCGAGTCTGAGCCTCTTGAGGCGTTCCTTGTGTTTGACACCGAAGCGATGCTCCTCGTCAACGACGATCAGTCCGAGCTCCGAGAACGCGACATCGGGGCTCAGAAGACGATGCGTGCCGATGACGACGTCTACCTTCCCCGCCTTGAGTCCGGCGAGCACAGCTGCCTGCTCTTTCGGCGTCTGAAATCGACTGAGCGTTTCCACGTTGACCGGAAAATCGGCCAACCGCTCGCCGAATGTTCGCGCGTGCTGGTCGGCAAGAATCGTCGTCGGCACCAGCACAACCACCTGTCGGCCGGACTGCACTGCCTTGAACGCGGCCCGCACCGCGATTTCGGTCTTGCCGTAGCCCACGTCTCCGACGAGAAGGCGATCCATCGGCCGAGGGCGCTCCATGTCGCCCTTTACATCAGTGGTGGCGGTGCGCTGGTCGGGAGTATCCTCGAATAGAAAGGAGGATTCGAGCTGACGCTGCCAAACGGTGTCCGGCAGGTGTGCGGGTCTCGTCGCGACCTTGCGACGTGCGTACAGGTCGAGGAGCTCGACCGTCATCTCCTGAATCGCGGCGCGAGTCTTGTCCCGCTGGGATGCCCATCGCTTTCCGCCGAGCGCGTGCAACCGCGGGGGCGGCGCATCGGAAGTCATGTCGGCGGCCGAGCGGTATCGCTCGATCTGGTCGATGCGATAGAGGGGGACGTTGAGCCGGTCGCCTCCCTCGTATTCGATGACCGCGACTTCGACCGTGCTCTCGCGCACGAACATCTTCTCCATGCCGCGGTAAATCCCTACTCCGTGCTCGAGGTGCACGACGTAGTCGCCGGACTTGAGCGCGGTCAGACTCTCGAGAGCGGCGCCCGTCGCGTAGCGCCGCGCTCGGCGAAAGCGTCGCTCGCGGCGGAAGATCTCGTGGTCCGTAAGCACCCGGAATCCCGCGAACGAGTCGCCGCGCGGAGGAATGACGAATCCGCCATCGAGAACGCCGATCGCTAGCGTGGCCGGCGAAATACGATCGTCGTTCAGAAGCTCGTCGAGACGCTCGGCCTGACCGGCGTTGTCGCAGAGGATCGTCGTGGGGATTCCGTCGGCGACAATCTGCTTCAGACGCTTCATGTCGCGCTGAATCTCTTCGGGCTCCCTGAACGGAAAGACTATCCGCGCATCGTCACCCGAGAGGTCGATCGTTCCGTACGCGCTGAGCGCCTGGAGCGTGGTGTCAGGAGACTCGAACAGCTCATCGCGGCTGGGAGTGTCTTCTCCGCGTCGCCGGGCAAGGTCGATGTGGTGCTGTGCTTCCGACCAGGTTCGCTCCATCTCGGGTTTGACGTGAGTTCCACGTGGGATCACGAACAGAGTGTCCGGCGGAAAAAGCGCGCGAATGGACGAGCGCTCCGGCTCACTGTCGCCGACACTGATCTGGCCGTCGACCGGAAGAACGAGCGCGACTTCGGCGTCGCGGGTCGACCTCTGGGTGAGGAGATCGAAATGGCGCAGCTCGTTGATGTCGTCACCCCAAAACTCGAGACGCACCGGCTCCGCCATCCCGAAGCTGTAAATATCGAAGATGCCGCCGCGCACGCTGAACTGTGCGACGTCCTCCACCATGGGCACGCGCTCAAAACCGATGGCTTCGAGATGCGCGGCCAACTCTTCGGGCCGTCGAGTGTCCCCTTTTCGCAGCTCGAGTCGCGCGGAGGCCAGCGCCCGCGGGAGCTGGGTCCGCTCGAGCAAGGCCCGACTGGTCGTGACGACGATTCTAAGATCGCCGCGGCCGATTCTCTCCAGCGTCTCGACTCTTTCGCCGGCGACCTCCGCATGAGCCTCCGCTTCCCCGAAGCTCTCGCGTGGGGGATAGAATGCGATGCCCTCGGGTTCCACCAGCGTGCTCAGATCGGCGAGCCAGCGCTCGGCGCCAGCGACGTCGTCGTTCAACACCACGAAGAAGCGGTGCGTAAGATTCCTGGAGAGCGTCGCGACTATTACTGCGTCGCTGGATCCGTGGAGGCCGCCTACCCCGCGGCGCGAGATGGGCCCGGGAAGGTCGCTCAGCAGTTCCCGGAATTCATCCAGAGATTCGAGGATCGAGAGCAGTTGTGGGAGCGGCATGGCGCAAGGTAAATGCGACTTCGAGCTACAGGTAGCCGCTTGCGCGGTCAAATGCGCCGGGAGTTAGACGGGAGCACCGATCGCCAGGCTAACTCGAGCATTGACTCTGCTGGTACATCCCGGCAAATTGTATACAAACCCGGGGAGGTCGACATGCGGACGGCAAAAATTGCGGCGGCGATGGGAGCTTCGGCCTTCCTTCTTTGTGCTCTAGCTTCAGCCTCAGGAGCCCAGGAGCGAGCGAACCAGCGAGCGCCGATCATCCGGATTTATTCTTCGAATGGGTCCTACGCGCTCGAAACCACGAGCTACGTGACGCCAGTCATCGAAGTCGCCGAGAACGCCTACGTATTCGCCGTCTCGATGGATGTCGATGGGCAGATACAGGTACTGCACCCCGATTTCCCAGGCATTTCAGTCCGGATGCTCGCCCACAGGCAGATCAGACTTCCCAACTTCTTCGCCGGCTTCGCGCAGCATAGAGGCGGCGGATACTACTCCGCATCGTCCTACGACGGGTACAACGCCTACGACGACGGATACACGGACTCGCGGGGCACGGTGATAGCGCTGGCTTCGCGGGCTCCGTTCAACCTCGAGCGGATCGAGAGCGGCGGCGACTGGAACATGTCGGCGATCAGACTGCTGATCGAAAACCGGACTCCGCAGATGGCTGCGCAGTCGCTGGCGAACTATCTGGGCGCCAAAGGCGAGCCGATCGGGCGCGATTTTCTGCGTTTCGCCGGGTTCCGTAACTACAACAGCTACTACGCGTACAGTCCTTACTCTGCCTGCGACTCGTACTATGGATTCGGCCTTGGGCAAATCCGTCAGGCGCAGATCTTCAGTCAGATCAACTACTTTCGCCAGCGCGGACAGACCGCGAGAATCATTGGCTTCGACCTGTGCGGGGTCCCAATCATCGTTCCATCGGGCACGTTTGCCGGAGGGCGCTTCCCGCAACCGAGGCATCCCCACATTCCCGGCGACACGACAGTGTTCCCGAAGGGCCGGTTCCCGGTCGAGGGCTTACCGCACCACCCGCCACGCACCAGCGCGCAAGCAGCTCCGGAGGGAATCTTTCCGCTTCCGCGCTCCAGTCTCCCTCAGATGGGCGACGTGACCATCACCGCTCCAAGAGGACACCGTGCTGAGCCTGGCCTGAATCTGCACGATTACGGCTCACATCCGATGTCGGTCCCTCAGGGTCGAATTCCCGTCGAGCGCGTTACTACGCCCCGTCTGGAACCCGCGGCAACCGGCTCGCAGCCCGTTCGTGAGTACCGGCCGGAGCCACGCGTGGAAGCGCCGCCGCCGGCTCGCGTTCCGGACAGACCCAGAGAATCTCCGCCGCCGCCCGCGCCGGTAGTCCACGAGAGACCGTCAACACCTCCTCCTCCGCCGCCCCGAGCGGAGACACCAACTCGTCCTCCCCCGAACCGGAAATAAGCGTAGGTGGCAATAGATCAATCGAGAGGGCTGCGAAAGCAGCCCTCTTTCTTTTGTGAGCGCCGGAAGAGGGCGCTTTGACGGTTATATTTCGAGGTTCCTTCCGCTCTCTCCCCGCACAAGCCAGAGACACCCGTTGAAGCTCGAGCACATTCGCAACTTCTGCATCGTCGCACACATCGATCACGGCAAGTCGACCCTGGCCGACAGGCTGATCGAGGCTACCGGCATGCTGCAGAAGCGCGAGATGAAAGCTCAGGTTCTGGACACGCTCGATCTCGAGCGCGAGCGCGGGATAACCATCAAGCTCAACGCCGTCCGCATGACCTATACGGCGCTCGACGGCCAGGAGTACGAGCTCAACCTCATCGACACTCCGGGACATGTCGACTTCACCTACGAGGTTTCGCGCTCGCTCGCCGCGTGTGAGGGCGCAATCCTGGTAGTGGATGCGTCCCAGGGGATCGAGGCCCAGACCCTGTCCAACCTCTTCCTGGCGGTCGATGCGGGTCTGGAGATCATTCCCATTCTCAACAAGATCGACCTCCCGGGCGCCGAGCCGGAGAAGCGACGAAAGGAAGTAGCAGACCTCCTCGGGATCGAGGAGAGCGCGATTCTTCTCGTCAGCGCGAAGGAGGGGATCGGGATCGGCGAGCTGCTCGAAGAGGTAGTGCGCAAGGTGCCTCCCCCCGAGGGAGACGACAAGGCTCCTCTACGGGCTCTGATCTACGACTCGTACTACGACAAGTATCGCGGGGCGATCCCGAGCGTGCGCGTGGTTGATGGAGTGATCAGAAAAGGCACGCACATCACTTTCGGCGCGAGCGAGTCGGTTTACGAAGTCGATGAAGTCGGATACAACCAGCTGCGACAGGTTCCGACAGATCAACTGGGACCGGGGGAAGTCGGATACGTCGTAGCAAGCGTGCGCTCCGTGAGCGAGACTCGCGCTGGCGACACGATTTTCGACGCCGAAAACCACGCCGTGGAAGCGCTGCCCGGTTATAAGGCGGTTCGTTCGTTCGTGTTCGCCGGACTCTATCCTACCGACACCACCCAGTACGAGACGCTGCGCGATGCTCTCGAGAAGCTCAAGCTGAACGACGCGTCGCTCAATTACGAGCCCGAAACTTCGACCGCTCTTGGATTCGGATTCCGCGCCGGATTCCTCGGACTCCTCCACATGGAGATCGTGCAGGAGCGACTGCGCCGCGAATTCGATCTCGAGCTGGTCACGACCGTTCCTTCAGTCGAGTACAAGGTCTATCTCACCGATGGAACGATGAAGCTCATCGAGAATCCCTCGCTGATGCCATCGGGGCAGGTTGTCGCCTACGTCGAGGAGCCGTACGTGAAGGCCCGCATCATGGTGCCGGCGGAATATATCGGGCCGATCATGACGCTCGGCACCGAGCGGCGCGGCGTCTACAGGAACATGACGTATCTCGACACACAGCGCGTCGAGCTCGATTGGGAATTTCCCCTGGCGGAAATCATCCTCGATTTCTTCGACAAGCTGAAGACGGTGAGTCGCGGCTACGCATCGCTCGATTACGACATCCTGGAGTATCGGCGCAGCGATCTCGTCAGGCTCGACATGCTGATCAATGGCGACCCGGTGGATGCGTTCAGCGTGATCATCCACGAGGACAAGTCGTACGAATGGGGACGCAAGATCGCCGACAAGCTGAGGGATCTGATTCCGCGCCAGCTGTTCGAGGTCGCCATTCAGGCGGCGATCGGATCGAAGGTGATCGCGCGCACGAGCGTCAAGCCACTGCGCAAGGACGTGCTCGCCAAATG
>DASWGL010000038.1:0-3366 GCA_036393735.1 Gemmatimonadaceae bacterium
GTCGGAAGTGATCACCGCCTGCGACATTTTTCCCGAGTACTTCCGGTATCCGGCAGTGCGGTGCTTGAGGATTTCACCGGACGGACGCCTTCCATACGAAGATTCATCAATCGACATAGCCTGTAGCCTGGAAGTGATCGAGCACGTCGAGGATCAGTTCGCCTTCACCCGACAGCTTCATCGAATTCTTCGGCCAGGAGGATTGGCGATCATCAGCACGCCGAACGTCCTCAATCTCAATTCCCGCTGGCGGAATCTCCATTCCGGTTTCGCGACGCTGTTCGATCCGCTGCTGCTATCGAGCGCCGACCCGGTTCATACATCCGGCCATATCAATCCCGTCAGCTACTATTATCTCGCGTACCAGCTGCGCCGAGCGGGGTTTGTGTCGACGTCGGTCGAGTACGATCGCTTCAAGGATTCAGCGCGCTTTCTTCTTCTCATTTGTGGGCCGATGATCTGGATAGGGAATCAACTCTTCAAGCGGCGCCTGAACGCACGCAAGAAAGACGTCGCGTCCGAGAATGCTTCGATCCTGCAGGAGATGTGGTCGGTGCGGATGCTCACGTCCCGCAGCGTCATTGCCGTCGCGAGAAAATAAACACGACATTGTCGTGAAGCATTTATTTGTAACGCAGGATTACGCTCCGGACCTGGGGGGCATGGCGCGCCGTCACGTCGAGCTCTGTCGGCGTTTCGCGGATGGGGAAACGACGATAGAGGTCTCCACTGTCACCGCCGAGAACGCCACAGCGTTCGATGCGTCCGAGCGGTACGCGATCAACCGACAGCCGTTTCCGTTTTCGAGAGCGAAGGTCTTCACGAATCAGCTTCGATGGGGACGATGGCTGTCTGCGCGCGCCGCGAGGGACATCGACGTTCTGCACTGCGGCAACATTCGGCCGGTCGGATACGCGGTTCTTCTCGCTCACCTGAGACGGCGCGTGCCCTTTCTGGTCTACGTCAATGGCGGCGATCTCCTCAAGGAGCAGGCTGGCATCGCGGTAAGCGCCAGGAAACGGTTCGGAGCGCGCCAGATCCTTGGAGCTGCGAGCGGGATAGTCGCGACGTCGGCGTGGGTCGCCGGACTGGCGGCGGATGTGATGCAGCAGCTCGGTATCGAGCGAAGTCCGCCAATCGGAGCTTTCGATCTTGGAACAGATCCAGAATTCTTTAATCCGGCGCGGGACACTGGAAAACTTCGAGCGAAGTGGGCGATAGGGGATGCGCCGCTCCTTCTCACGGTCGCCCGCCTCATTCCGCACAAGGGACAGGACGTTGTGCTGCGTGCGCTGGCAGCCTTGAAGACGGAATTCCCAACGCTTCGTTACGCGATGATTGGAACCGGTCCCGACGAGCCGCGCCTTCGAAAGCTCGCGGAGGATCTCAATGTCTACGATCGCGTGATTTTTACGGGGCCCGTATCGGACGATGAAGTGGCCGAAGCTTATGCGACCTCGACGGTATACATGGGACTCTCGCGAACTGACAAGAGTATCGACGCCGAAGGCTTCGGCATTTCATTTGTCGAAGCGTCGGCGTCCGGGGTGCCGATCATTGCCGGCGACTCCGGCGGCGTTCGCTCGGCGGTTAGGGATGGCGAGAGCGGAGTGATAGTCCCACCGCAGGATGTGAATGCGGTAGTCGAAGCGTTGCGATTGTACCTCAGCGATCCCGCCAAGCGGACAAGCACCGGCAAGACTGGCCGCTCACTGGTCGAGACGTACTACAACTGGAACCGCGTCGCGCGCGACACGCGCAACTTTGCGGATGAGGTAGTAAAGCAGCCGATCCGTGTAAAAGCCTGACTCCGGGCGCCGCGTGAAAGCCTGACTCGGGGCGCATTGTAGAGCTTTAGTCCGCTCGAATCGCCTCTGCACGGCACCACCTCTCAAATCCTCAACCAATTCGCGCGTGGGGTTGTCAGAAGAACGACCCGTCCCGTGTGCTCAGCGCGGGCAAACTCTGACATCGTTCCGCGGAGCAATCTCGTGCGTTCTTCATTTATCGGTTCTACGGTTGTGATGGCGGTCGCCATTGTTGGCGCCATCTCAACTCCCGCGCTCTCTCAAAACACTCTTGCCCAGCGGATTAGCAAGGTGCCCGACGGCGTCGTGCGTGTTCAATTCACTGGGCGTCCCGGCACTTGCGGCGACGGGCGCGACGTGATCGGGTTCCGAAAGGCTCTCTTCGCCGAATCGTTCCAATCCATTGGAAACTGGGACGCTCCGAATTGTCGACCGGGACCGATTCGGGTCGCGCTCACCGTCGCTAACGCAAAGGTCACAGGCGTGAAGACCTACGTAGGCGGCGACTGGGCTCGAGGCAGCGACCGCGCCACTGACCTTGGCAACGTTTCGTCGGGCGAAGCGGCTTCCTATTTCTTCGCGCTCATCCCGCAGATCGAGGGCAGTGGCCGGCGCGGAGACAAGTCTCGGCTTCTGCTTCCCGCCGTTCTCGCCGACGATCCCTCCGCCGTGTCGCGGCTTATAACGCTTGCCCATGACGAATCGCGCGCTCAGGAAACCCGCCGACAAGCGATCCAATGGATCGGACTACTCGGCGACGCCAACGTCGTTCCAGTGCTCGTCGCGTTTGCTCGCGGAGGTGGCGCCGCGCCCACTGGTGGCGACATCGACGAAGACGACGAGGCTCCCGGCAAGAAAGGACTTGCCACCACAGCGATGGCGGCGCTCAGCCTTCTCGACAACGGAGCCGGAGTTCCCGCGCTGATCGATCTCGCGCGCACCGGCACTCCCGGCACTCGGGCGTCAGCGGTGTTCTGGCTTGGTCAAACCGGAGACCCGCGCGCGCTCGCGACGTTGCATGGCGTGATCGAGAACGGCCGGCAGGACGAGCGCATTCGGGCGCAGGCGATCTTCTCGCTGTCTCACGGTGACAAGACGCCGGAGAATGAATTCGCGTATCTGCGCGGTATTTATCCGCGGCTCACAAGTGACAAAATGAAGGAATCGATTTTCCAGGGGATGGGCGACGATCGGTCGGCCGGATCGACGTGGCTTATTGAGCGCGCGCGCGACACCGGCGAGTCACTCAAGCTGAGGAAGAGCGCGCTATTCTGGGCGGGGCAGAAGGGATCGACGCCGACCAAGGATCTCGTCGCATTCTATCGCAGCACCTCGGATCCTACTTTGCGCGAACATGCGATCTTCGTGCTGTCGCAGCGCGAGGACGAGGTTGCGGTCAACGAGCTGATGCGGATAGCAAACAGCGACGCGGACAAGCAGATGCGCGCACGCGCGCTCTTCTGGCTCGGTCAGAAAGACGATCCCCGCGTGACGAAGCTGATTGGCGATCGGGTGTTGAAGTGAGCCGCAACTCTCAACGCTTTTCTTCCCGGGGCTG
>DASWGL010000039.1:0-1581 GCA_036393735.1 Gemmatimonadaceae bacterium
GCCGGCATGCTGCCTTGTGCCGCGAAGCCGATGGGGCTGCGCTTTTCGAGAAAACGCGCGCCCAGGTTGGAGGTCATGATGATGATGGTGTTCTTGAAGTCGACCGTGTTGCCCAGGCCGTCGGTCAACTGTCCGTCCTCAAACACTTGCAGCAGGGGGTTGTAGATGTCCGGATGCGCCTTCTCGATTTCATCCAGCAGGATAATGGAGTACGGGTTGCGCTTGACGCGCTCGGTCAACTGGCCGCCCTCTTCATACCCCACGTAGCCCGGAGGCGAGCCGATCAGCTTCGACACGGAGTGCTTCTCCATGAACTCCGACATGTCAAAGCGGATGAGCGATTTCTCACTGCCGAACAGGAACTCGGCCAGCGCCCGCGCCACTTCCGTCTTGCCGACGCCCGTCGGTCCCAGGAACAGGAAGGATCCCGCCGGCCGTTTGGGCGATTTCAACCCGGCCCGCGAGCGGCGAATGGCTCGCGCCAGCGCGGAGATCGCTTTCTCCTGGCTGATCACGCGGTGATGCAGCTCTTCTTCGATGCGGAGGAGTTTGGCCACTTCCTCCTCCCGGATGGCCGTCATCGGCACGCCGGTCCAGCGCGCCACCACTTCTTCGATATCGTCCTTGGTGACCACGCCGGTGGAAGTGTCGTCGAGGTTGTACTTCTCGCGCAACTGGCGCAGGTTCTCGCGTTCCTTGCGCTCCTCGTCGGAGCAGAAGCGCGCCTTCTCGAATTCGTGGTTGGCGATGGCGTTCTCCATGCGGTGCACGATGAATTTGATCCGTTTCTGGATGTCCGCCACCTCGCCGGGCAGCGTCGTCTGGCGCAGCTTCACGCGGGCGCCGGCCTCGTCGATCAGGTCGATGGCTTTGTCCGGCAGGAAGCGGTCGGGGATGAACCGCGCGGAGCTGTAGACGGCGTTCTTGATCGATTCGTCGGTATAGGCCACGGCGTGGAACGTTTCGTACCGCTCCTTGAGGCCGAACAGGATGCGGATGGCGTCCTCTTCGGTCGCCGGCGGAACCTTCACCGCCTGGAAGCGCCGCTCCAGCGACCGGTCCTTCTCGATCGACTTGCGGTACTCGCCCGGCGTCGTTGCGCCGATGCATTGGATCTCGCCACGCGATAGCGCTGGCTTCAAGATATTGGCCGCGTCCAACGTGCCTTCGGCCGCTCCGGCGCCCACCAGCGTATGCAGCTCATCGATGAAGATCATGGCATTCTGGTTCTCCATCAGCTCCTTCATGATGGTTTTCAGGCGCTCTTCGAACTGGCCGCGGTACTTCGTGCCGGCGACGATCAAGGACAGATCGAGCGCGAGAATCCGCTTGTCGGCCAGGAACGACGGCACTTCACCGTCGGCGATGCGCTGGGCCAGACCTTCGACGATGGCGGTCTTGCCCACGCCCGACTCACCGATCAGCACCGGGTTGTTCTTGGTGCGGCGGCAGAGGATCTGAACCACACGTTCGAGCTCGTAGTCGCGTCCGATGAGCGGATCGAGCAGGCCGTCCATCGCGGCTTGCGTAAGATCGCGGCTGAACTCGCTGAGTAGCGAGCTTTCTTTGGGGCGATTGGAA
>DASWGL010000040.1:0-4406 GCA_036393735.1 Gemmatimonadaceae bacterium
TGGCTCGGTTTCCATATATCGAAGCGTCTGCCCGCGGTGGTCGCGACTCTTGCTGATTTTCGCGCCCAGCATGCCGATGCTTCGGCTACCGGGATGGCCGGGCGGCTCCAGGCACAGGTTGCTGGCGCGGGGGGCGCGACAGCGGACTGGCTTCCTGGCGTGTTCTCCTCACTGGCTCGAAACACGGCGTGGGCAATCGTGAACTGGTCGATAGCGCTTCTCGGACTGTACTACCTACTCGGCTCAGCGTCGGCGAGCTGGCCGCGATTCGCTCGCCTGCTTCCACTATCGCCTGCCGGCGCCGAGACTCTTCGGACTCGTTTTCGCGATATCACGCAGGGAATGGTTGCCGGGACGCTACTCTCCGCGGCTGTGCAGGGCGCGGCGATTGGAACCGGCTTCTGGGTCGCCGGATTGCCGGATGCGTTGTTCTGGGGCGCCTGCGCCGCAATCACGACTCTCGTGCCCGTCGTAGGGAATGCTCTCGTATCGGTCCCCGCATTGCTTCTCATGGTCCTGCGGCAGGACTACCAGGGGGCGATCGCGATTGGGGTGTTCGCGGGACTATTGCCGCCGGTCATTGATCGTGTCGTCCGGGCAACGGTCTCGCGCCACGTTGGCCGCGTGCATCCGATGATCACTGTTGTTGGCGCGCTTGCCGGCGTCAGCGTCGCAGGGGTTGCCGGGCTCATACTCGGGCCGGTGGCACTCGCCATGTTCTTCGAACTCCTCGCAATCTACGACAAGGAGTACGTCGGCTTCTCCGAAGGGAGTATATCTGCTCGGGCCCAATCGCAGCAACGCGAGCAACCATCATAGGGGGAAATCTCATGGAAGCGGAAACCATCACGGCACGATCGAAGGGCTCGGGGCGCATCCTACGACCGAGAAGCGCATCGTCAGTCTTCCCGGGATCCAGATCTGCCCGCTTTGTCGTCGCGTCTTGTGTGCTCGTCACACTCGCGGTAGCAGCGGCGTGCTCCGTTACACCGCAACAAGAGCGCGCCATCGGCGCCGCCGATGCCGCGAAGATCGATTCGGAGATGCCACTCATACGCGATACCGCCATCGACCGGTTCGTGACTGAGCTCGGGCAATCGATGGCCTCGCGCACCGGTCGTGCAAACCTGGACTGGCACTTCTCGGTCGTGAACGCGTCGGAAGTAAACGCCTTCGCACTTCCCGGAGGCTTCATCTACGTGAATCGAGGTGCAATCGAGCAGGCGGATCGTCTCGACGAGCTTGCTGGCATCATGGGCCACGAAATCGGACACGTGGTCCGACGGCATTCGGCCAACCAAATAGAACAGGCCGAAAAAGGACAAGTCGCGGTGGTGCTGCTCTGCACTTTGACACCGGCGTGTTTAACCATTGGCGGCCGACTCGCGATCCGCATTGGCGCTGACGTAAAGACGGCGCATTACAGCCAACACGATGAGGCCGAGGCTGATTCGGAGGGTGTGGTCAACACATTGCGCGCAGGGATCGACCCAGAAGGGTTGCCGTCGTTCTTTCAGAAACTTCTCGATACACGCGCCCAACAGCCCACGGCCGTCGAAGCCTTCTTTTCGACGCATCCGACCGATCAGGCGCGAGTCGCTGCCACCCGCAAGCAGATCAGTTCGCTCGGCCGCGTCGCTGGGCAAGATCTCGTGCGAGACAGCCCGGAGTTCCACGTCATCCAGGCACACGTGAAGGCTATGCCGCGTCCACCGAAGCCTCCGCCGCCGAAGCAGTAATCAGTGGACTACCATCGAGCGACTGACAAAGTGACGGGGAGGTAGTTATGAACAGGATCGCGAGGAAATTGTCTGTTCGCACTCTTATATGCGTAGCGATGATCGGTGAATGGTTCGCCGCGATCACGCCAGTAACAGCTCAGGTTCCGAACACGGATTCCGTGTTCGTCGCCGCGATGATCCCTCATCATCAGAATGCGATAGACATGGCGCGGATTGAGCTGCGTGACGGACGTAACGAGCAGTTACGTCGCATGGCGCAGGAAATTATTGTGACGCAACTGCAGGAAATTCAGGCGATGAGCAAGGCAATCGGCCAGCCACTCTTGCCATCCGCGCCGCAGTCCGACCGACTCTCGTCGACCGTTGCCGCTTCCGATGCCTTCGTGCCTGTAAGTCATCGCGACCGCGTCTATGCGGCGGAGCAATTTTCAAACACAGTCTCCGTCACCGATCCCGCCGACAACAAACTCCTCGGCGTCATCCGCTTGGGCGACCCGCAGCCCGGTAACCTCAGTCCCCTTTACCGCGGACAGGTGCTGGTGCACGGGATGGGTTTCTCGCCCGATCACAAGACGCTGGCCGTCGTCTCAATCGGGACGAATTCTGTGTCGTTCATCGAAACAGCGACGAATGCAGTGAAGCATGTCACCTACGTTGGGCGCGCCCCACACGAGGCGTTCTTCACGCCCGATGGTAAGGAAGTGTGGGTGACCGTTCGTGGTGAAGACTACGTCGCCGTACTCGACGGTCAGACTTACGAGGAGAAAACGCGGATAAGGGTTCCGGTAGGCCCGGGGATGCAGATTTTTTCACCCGACGGAAAGTACGGGTACGTGTGCTCCTCCTTTATCCCTAAGACAGTGGTGGTGTCTACTCAAGACCATCAAATCGTTGGAGAGGTGACACAGGAGAGTCCATTCTGCCCGAACATCGCCGCCACCCCGGATGGAAAGCAGGTCTGGTTCACGCTGAAGGACATCGGGAAGACAATGGTGTTCGACGCCCGCCCGCCATTCACGGTACTGAAGACGATCGAAACGGGCCCGATTACCAACCACGTCAATTTCGCGAGCAATGCGAGCGGCCAGTTCGCGTATGTATCAGTCGGCGGGTTGAACGAAGTCCTCGTGTTCCGCACCAATGATTTCACGAAGGTCGCGACCATTCCGGTCGGCCAGCTACCACACGGTGTCTGGCCGTCCGACGACGGAAGCTGGATCTACGTCGGGCTCGAGAATGCCGACGCGCTTGTGGCGATCAACACACTAACCAACAAGGTGATCGCGACCATCCCGATCGGCCAGGCGCCTCAGGCCATCGCCTATGTCTCCGACGCAGTCCCTGCTGGTGACGGCGCCCAAGGCCTACAGCCACTCGGCGTCGCGGGTCAGGCTGCGCATCTCGTGCTCGTGCCGTTCGCCAATGGCAAAGTGGGCAGCGGAGTGAAGCGTGCCACTACGAGCGTGACATTGTTCGACCAGGGGTTGGTGCAGGTGCTCCAAGCAGCTGTGACGGGACTGCAGCCGAAGCAGGCGTATGTCCTCGCGCTCGCGAGTCGCGCGAATGGCGATGGAGCACTCGAGCCTCTATCCGCCTTCACCACCAATCCAGCGGGCGCTGCCATCGTCAATGCCGTCGGCCCCATTCGTCAGGTGGTGCGGGGTGAGAACGCAATACTGCGGCGCTACCTCGTCATCGTCACGGGGACACCGGACAGGCTTGGTGCCCCCGTGCAGATTCAAGCGCCGTGATCGGGAAATAGGTGAAGACCTGAGGCAAAAGAGGAACTGGTTATGGTGGCAGTCGAAGACCGCGGCATCGTAACCAAGCCCAGCAATCATTCCGTCGACGACACTGTTGCTAAGCTCGAGGCAATTCTGCGAGCCAAAGGTGTCACACTCTTTGCTCAAATAGACCACAGTGGCGAGGCGGCAAGGGTCGGAATGAACATGCCTCCAACCCGGCTCCTGATATTCGGTGATCCGAAAGCCGGCACTCCGCTGATGCTTGCTGCGCCGAGCGTCGCAATCGACCTGCCGCTGAAGATTCTCGTCTGGCAGGATAAGGAGAAGAAAGTCTGGCTGTCGTACAATAGCCCAACTTACCTGCAGGAGCGCCACGGGTTTCCGGAGGAGCTGTTGCACAACATTGCCGCGCTTGAAGGATTAGTTACCGCTGGCGCTCAATGAGCCAAGCACGCCCAATCGGCGCTGATTGATTCGCTGGTGGCCACGCTGCCGGCGCATCAACAAATATCCAGTTTCAAAACACCCCTGCCACGGAATGCCTCGCGGGGTTGGAACTGACATCGCCTGACCCGTGTCGAGGTTACGAAATAGTTGCGACCGGCAACAAAGCTCGTACCGCGTCGATCGTGTCCGCGTCGGTTGCGCTCTTATCGGGGCGATATCCCTTGACGCGGGCGAAACGCAGCGCCACGCCGCCGGGATACTGCGGACTGCGCTGCACATCGTTGAACGCGACCTCGACTACGAGCTCAGGGCGTACGTATACGACGTGACCGTCGCGGCGAACTTCGCGAGCGAGCAGCTCTGTCGTCTGCCACGCCAGCATTTCGTCCGTCATTCCTTTGAACGTCTTCCCCAACATCACGAAACCGCCGGTCGTCGGGTCACGTGCCCCCAGGTGAAGGTTGCTGAGCCA
>DASWGL010000041.1:0-2254 GCA_036393735.1 Gemmatimonadaceae bacterium
CTGGCAGAGGAGACCTGCGAAATATGGCGCAAAACGGCCCCGGCGACCTGCGCCACACCCACTCGTTTTATAACACTCCCGATCTGCCTGGCACGTTCCCCTTATCCTGCCGAATACGCGATGTCGCGCGTTCGTGTATAGTGGCTCCCGTCAGAGAGCATTGAGCCAGCCAGCGTTCGAGTAGTGCTCCCTCCAGACAGGGTGCGCGCCGACGGGCCCATTTCGGCCCTTGATCGGAGCGCGCGTGAAACGCCCCTCTACTCTTAGTCTCAAGCGGCAGCACCGATCGACGTCGGGCGTGGCTGCTGTGGGCACGTCTCGACAGAGCAAAGCCCTGTCGCGTTGGCGAGCCCTCGGACGAGACAAGGTCCGGGCGCTTGTCGAGTTGCCATCCAGACGCACGTCTCAAGAAAAGGCACGACTCGCGAACAGGGCGGTCTTTCGGCCTTAAGAAGGGGAAGTCCGGTTGAATGCGCGGAAGCCCAGGTATGACTGACTCGCTTGTGAACGTCCTCGTTCCGTATTCGCGCTTTCTGGAGTGTCAGGATCGGCGCCGCCGGATCGCTGCTGAACTGACACGGCCCGATCAACCACCGACCAGTGACGCTGAGGTGATGCCGGTCCGGCCGAAATGCACAACCGCTGACGGCAAATCGTGATGGCGCACCTCGAAGAGGCGTCCGGCGTGGTCGCGCGACCGCTGAACAGTGAGGATGCGGTACGAGAACGGATTTGAGATCTTGAAGAATGCGCGCTGACAGGCCCGCTCTCGAACGCGCTGCGTGTCTGAGCGTTCGAGTCCCACCCACGTTCACGTCAGTTTGGAGTTGAAATCCATGAATGTTCGACCACTCCACGACCGGATCATCGTCCACCGCCTCGAAGAAGGCGAACAGCAGATTGGGGGCATCATCATCCCCGACACCGCGAAAGAGAAGCCGCAGCAGGGCACGGTCATGGCTGCCGGCAACGGGAAGGCCAAAGACGGTGGTCAGCGGGTTCCGCTTGACGTCAAAGCTGGCGACCGGATCCTGTTCGGCAAGTATGCCGGTCAGGAGATCAAGCTTGACGGCAAGGACTACTTCATCATGAAAGAAGATGACGTGCTGGCTGTCATCGAAGGCCCAATCAAGAAGACGCCGGCTGCCACCAGAGCGCAGGCCGCACTTCCTCAAAAGAAGAAGAAGAGGTAGACCGCGGCAGCCAGAGCACAACGAGAGACGAACGGCATGGCCAAGCAGATTACCTACGGCGAGCAGTCGCGGACGGCGATTCTCAGGGGCGTCAATCAACTGGCCAATGCGGTCAAGGTGACCCTTGGCCCCAGGGGCCGCAACGTCATCCTCGACAAGACGCTCGGATCGCCGACGATCACCAAGGACGGCGTCACCGTCGCCAACGAGATCGATCTGAGAGATCCGATCGAAGACCTGGGCGCGCAGATGGTGCGCGAGGTGGCCAGCAACAGGTCGGCCGTCGCGGGCGATGGCCCCACCACGGCCACCGTGCTCGCGCAGGCCATCTATCGCGAAGGCGCGAACACCGTCGTCGCTGGCGCGAATCCGACGCGCGCGTGCACCATGACGAGCGTGTCGCCCTGGAAGATGCGCACGAGGTGCGCATCCCATCGCACGCGGACGATTGGGGCTTGAAGAACCGATCACGGTGAGCGCGCGGCACGTTCGGTCGTGGAATGTGAGGGCGCCTCGTAGCGGAGGCGCTCTCGAACGGTCAAGAGGAGTGGGTATGACTCGAAACAGCCTCGTCGCATCATTCGGTCTCGTCGCCAGTTTGGCCGCGGCCTTGTCGGCGCAGGCGACGTACACGAACGGTAAGATGGACCAGAAGGCCATCCAGAGCATCAGGGTCAAGGTGATCGGCTGTGTCGCGAGCGGCAGGGAAGCCGGTCAGTACCGCCTCACACACGCCTTTCTCAGCGGCGATGGCGTCCCGTCAACCGCCGGGACGGGAGGCACGGCAGGCTCCGGACAGGACGTCTCCTTCGAGAACAGTCCGTCGTTCGATCTCATCGGTGGCCGTCTCAAGGCACACGTGGGCCATAAGGTCGAAGTCATCGGCATCACGAGCGATACGAAATTGAACCACAGGGAGTCGTTCAATTCTGCCATCGGTTCGTCGACGCATGAGAAGGCGACGTTGACGGTGAGTTCGGTGAAGATGATTGCCGCGAATTGCCCGTAATGGGTGCCGCGTACGGGATTCGTCAGCCGAAATAGGTCAAGCCCATGCAGCA
>DASWGL010000042.1:0-3970 GCA_036393735.1 Gemmatimonadaceae bacterium
TGACGGGCATGACTGGCTGGTGTCCACTTTGCGAATGGTTGACGTTTCGGCGGACTGAGGCAAGAAAGCTCGAAAACTGTTCCTTTTCCGCTTTGCATCGAATCAAATTGTCCCTGTCGTTCGCCGCGCGTGCATTCACTCTCTCGCTCTCGCCGAGTCAGACGCGAGGACGCGCCGCTCAGCCAACACTGCGAAGTCGCGTAGAATAGGCGATCTTCCGGATTGTCGGCTTCGTCCGACGAGGGTCCGCCATGAAGATTGCCGAGCACGGCCCAAATCTCGCGAGCCTGCAGGAGCTCGTCGATTCCGTTCCCGCCCTCATCCACACCGCTCATCCCGACGGCTCCATCGATTTCTTCAACCAGCGCTGGCTCGAGTTTGTGGGACTGCGATTGGAGGATCTCGAAGGCTGGAAATGGACGGCGGCGGTCCACCCGGACGACGTGAGCGCGCTGGTCGCGAAGTGGCGGGCGTGCCTTGCCAGCGGCGAGCCGTTCGAGTTCGAATCGCGTGTCAGGCGGGCGGACGGTGCATACCGTCGGATGTGGCATCAGAAGCTGCCGCTGAGAAGTGCGGGCGGCGAGATCGTCAAGTGGTACGGATCGAGCGTGGATATCGACGACCGCAAGCGCGCCGATAAGGCACGCACGGAAGCCGAGTTCTACCTTGCGGAGGGACAGCGGCTCGGTCACACCGGTAGCTGGGCATTCAACGCCGCCGGTTTCGACTACTGGTCTCCCGAGTTGTTCGCGATCCATGGCCTCGCCCCAGGCGGCCAGGCGCCAACCATCGCGGAATACATGGCGCTCGTACACCCGGAAGATCGGGGGTTTGTCGCGCAAGTAATTCAGAGGATATTGTCAGACTATCGCGGATTCGATTTCACGAAACGGATTGTGCGACCCGACGGCGACGTTCGGTACGTCAGGTGCGTCGGTGCTCCGGTTATCGAAGGCGGGCGGCCGCAAACGATCGTTGGCACCGCCATCGATGTGACGGAACACGAGCTCCTGACTCAGGAACTTCGACGCCGTGAGGCGTATCTCGCGGAAGCTCAAGGGCTCAGCCGCACCGGCAGCTTCGGATGGAGGCCGGACAGCGGAGAGATCGTCTGGTCGGCCGAGACGTACCGGATCTTCGGGTACGACGAAGGGATCAAGCCGACGCTTGATTCACTGGTGCGGCGCGTCCATCCCGAGGACCGGGCCGAGTTTAAGAGAGTCATCGATGCCGCCACCGGCTCCGCGGCGGCACAGTTCGAGCAAACCTACCGGCTGCTGCTGCCTGACGAGAGCGTCAAGCACGTTCACGCGCTCGCGCGAAGAATAGCGGACGCATTCGAAAGCCACGAGTTCGTGGGCGCGGTCACCGACGTCACCGAACACAAGCTTGCCGAGGAAGCGCTGCGCGAGAGTGAAGAGCAGTTGCGCCGCAGCGAGGGGTTTCTCCTCGAGGCGCAGCGACTGAGCCATACGGGCAGTTGGCGACACGACCTTTCAACGGGTGCCGTCACGACATCACCGGAAATGCTTCGCATGTGGGGAGTGCGCCCAGAGGAGGACAGTTCGGCGATTGAATTCTGGTTCGACAGAATTCATCCTGACGATCAACTCCGCGTTCAAGGAGCGTTTGCCGATAGCGAACGCGAGAAGCGCGACTATGAAGCCGACTACAGAATTCTCCTGCCAGACGGAGCGGTCAGATATCACCACTCGGTTGGCCATGCCGTCGTGAATGAGTCTGGCGATCTCTCCGAATTCGTCGGCACCGCCATGGATGTCACTGAGCAATGGCAGATCAGAGCGCAGCTGGAGAAGGCGAACCGCGCCTTGCGCGAGCGCGAAGCAGCTTTGCTCGAGGCGCAGCGGCTGACCCACGCGGGCAGCTGGAGGCACGATGTATCGCTGGGGACCGTCACAGTCACCCCGGAAGTCCATCGAATATTCGCCATCTCGCCTGACGAGGACGCATCAACCGCCGACTTCTTCTTTAACAGAATCCATCCCGAGGACCGGGCGGCTGAATTTGACAACTACGCAAAGGCTCAACAGACGAAAAGGGACTTCCAATCGGACTATCGCATTGTCCTGCCGGACGGATCGGTCAGACATATCCACAACATCGGCCACCCCGTCTTGAACGAGTCCGACGAGATCACGGCGTTCGTTGGAACGACGACAGATGTGACGGAGCAAGTTGAGGCCAGAACCGAGCTGGAGCAGGCCAGCGCTGCGTTGCGCGCGAGCGAACAGCAGTTACGTCTGATGGTGGACAGCATTCCCGGTCTCATCTGTGTGATGACGGCCACGGGCGAAGTGGACGTCGTGAACAAGACATTTCTCGACTATGCGAGCAAGACCCCCGAGGAATTCGACAGCTGGCAGGTCGTCGTACATCCGGAGGACCTGCAGGTCGTTCAGCGAGAGTTGGAGCGCTCGCTTGAGGCAAAGTCTCCGGTCGACCTTGAAGTTCGGATACGCCGGTCAGACGGCATGTACCGCTGGTTTCACGCGCGCGGGCGGCCACTTCGTGACGCGGCGGGCGCAATCGCTCGATGGTATGTCCTGCTGACGGACATCGACGACCGCAAGCACGCCGAACAGCGGCTGAAGGAACAGGAGGCAGAGCTCCGGCAGATTTTGGACCTGAGCCATCAACTCGTTGGAGTACTCGGGCCCGCGCGTGAGCGTCTCTATCTGAATCACACCGCGCTCGAATACCTCGGCGTCAGCCTCGACGAGTGGCGGCAGCGAGGCCCTGGTTTGTCGATTCATCCCGAAGACGTAGATCGCCTCTACGCGTATGCCGATCGTGCGTCGTCGACAGGTGTGCCTTACGAAGTGGAGGCGCGCGTACGCAAGTATGACGGAAGCTATCGATGGTTTCAGTTTCGCTTCAACCCGGTGCGCGACGAACAAGGGCAGATCACACGATGGTATTGGGCGTGTACCGATATCGAAGACCGTAAGAGAGCTCAAGAGAGACTGGAACAGGAAAACGTCGCCCTTCGAGAGGAAATCGACAAGGCGTCGATGTTCGAAGAGATTGTCGGAGCGTCACCCGCGTTGAAAAAAGTCCTGACTCGCGTCTCCAAGGTCGCGGTCAGCGACTCGACGGTGCTCATCAACGGAGAAACGGGAACCGGCAAAGAACTCGTGGCGCGCGCGATCCATAGGCGCTCTAGCCGATCGCCACGCGCGTTTGTGGCCGTGAATTGCGCCGCCATCCCGCGTGACTTGATCGCGTCGGAGCTCTTCGGCCACGAGAAGGGCGCGTTTACTGGCGCGCTTCAGCGACGGCTCGGTCGGTTCGAGTTAGCGGACGGCGGAACGATCTTTCTCGACGAGGTGGGGGAACTCGCCGCCGACACCCAGGTGGCGTTGCTGAGGGTGCTGCAGGAACGTGAATTCGAGCGGGTCGGGGCACAACATCCGATCCGGGTCGATGTTCGAGTCATTGCCGCAACGAACCGTGATCTGACCGAGGCTGTGGCCGATGGCACGTTCCGCCAGGACCTCTTTTATCGGCTCAATGTGTTTCCGCTCAAGATGCCCCCGTTGCGGGAACGCCAGGAAGACATTGCGGTGCTGGTAGAGTACTTCATCAATCGCTACGCGAGGAAAGCAGGCAAGACAATCCGACGGGTCAGCAAGCGCACACTTGATCGCCTGAAGTCGTATCCGTGGCCTGGGAACGTTCGCGAATTGCAAAACGTGATCGAGCGGTCGGTGATCGTGTCCGATACCGACGAATTCACCGTGGACGAGAGCTGGTTGTCCACGCGACCCGTCGTCGAGAGCCGGCTCGGAATCTCCGGCGCGCTGGCGTTACACGAGAAGGCGCTCATCGAGGACGCGCTGCGGGCCACTGAAGGGCGAGTGTTTGGGTCTTCGGGGGCGGCCGCTCGACTCGGCATTCCACGTTCAACGCTTGAATCGAAGATTCGTGCACTGAGGATCAATAAAAGCCG
>DASWGL010000043.1:0-5022 GCA_036393735.1 Gemmatimonadaceae bacterium
TATTCATCGCGACAAGCCTCGACGGATTCATCGCGAGGAAGAACGGCGCGCTGGATTGGCTGCCAGTCGACGCCGAGCCCCATGGCTACGACGAGTTCATAGGCACGGTGGACGCCATCGTCATCGGCCGCAAGACGTTCGAGACAGTTTTGACGTTCGATGCCTGGCCTTATGGTAAGAAGCAGGTAGTAGTGCTCACCTCGACGCCGTCAGAGTTGGCAGTACCTGACGGCGCCGTGTGTGATGTGATGGCCGGCACCCCACAAGAAATCGTGACTCGGCTCGCTGAGCGCGGCTTGAAGCATCTCTACATCGATGGCGGCGTCACCATACAGCGTTTCTTGGAGGCGGGACTGATTCAGCGTTTGATCATCACGCGCATCCCCGTCCTCCTCGGAAGCGGGATTCCCTTGTTCGGGTTACTGTCGCGTGACGTCCGACTCGAACACGTGGCTACGCGCACGTATCGGAGCGGCCTGGTGCAGAGCGAGTACATGATTGTTGATTGACGGCAGCGCGTGAGTTTAGACGTTTGATCGCGACGCGATCAGCGCTGCTGCAGCGCCCGCGTGAGCACGCGGTCGAGTGCGTTTGCGAATGCCTGCTTCTCTCGCGGGCCGTAAGCTGAGTGGCCACCGGTATCGACGCCGGTCGTCCGCAGTCCATCCATGAAGTTTCGCACGGAGAGTCGCTCGCCAATGTTCTCCGCCGAGTACTCTTCGCCCCGGGGATCGAGGACGACGACGCCCTTCGGCACCAGGAGCGCCGCGAGCGGGATGTCAGCCGTAACCGCCACATCCCCCCCGACAGCATGCTCGGCGATGTAGCGGTCTGCGACGTCAGGTCCACCATCGACGCGCACGGCCGACACGTACACGTATCCGGGCGGAATCGGAAGCCGCTGATTCGCCACGAGGATGGTCGCGAGCGCGAGGCGCTCAGAGGCGCGCAAGCAAACCTCTTTCACGGGCTGCGGTGCAGCGTCGGCGTCGATCCAAAGCGTTATCGCCACGTGATGTCAATGTAAGTCATTACGGCTGATCGCCCATTGGTCCGCCGTGTTCTTGTTTCTCGTTCTGCGTCTGGGCTGGATCCGTGAACTCCTCAGCTCCCGGTACGGGATTGTCAAGGTTGCATCGTTCTACGGACCGTTCATCTGGATGGTGATGTCGTTGGCGGTTATTCTGCTTCTCCTGCACCGGCCACCAGCGATCAACGTACGCTGGTGGGTTCAGCTGATCGGACATTTTCCGTTCGTGGGAATTCCAATCGTGGCGTCGATCGGCAGCGACGCCGCTAGCGCTTCGGCTTCATCGCGTGGGCCTTGATGATCTGGACGATGTCCGGCCTTCTGAAGAACTCAGCCCAACCGATCGCGTCGGCATCGTGCATGCTGTCGCGGATGCTCGGATCAGCACCGCCATTGAGAAGTAGGCGCACACTTTCCGCGTGACCCTGCGAAGCGGCAAGGTGCAGCGGTGTAACATCTGCCTCCCAGTGGGCCCAGCGGGCGTTGGGATCCGCGCCGTGGTCGAGCAGCCATTTTACGGCGGCAACATTATTTCGCTTGGCCATGAGGTGCGGCACGCCTGGCTCGATGAGTTTTGGATTCCCGTTCAACAGTCTGGCGGCGGTCTCCCATTCGCCCAGAGCCGCTGCGGCGACGAGGTCCATCATGCCGCTCCGGGGCGGACGGTTTCCACGCTCGGCACTGGCCAGCTCCGACGACGTCAGTGCGCGGATCTTCTCCATCACCCGCCGGTCCATGTCCGGCGCCGTCGCATATGCAGCTACCGGCATGCCCGTGCCATCCACCGCCAGCGGATCGGCGCCGAGGTCCAGCAATAGCGAAACCATCTCCGGACGATTTCGCAACACGGCATAGTGTAAAGGCATCTGGTGGTTTTCGTTTCGACTCATGCGGCTGTTGAGCGTTGATGGATCGGCCGCCACGATGCGGCGAACTTCGTCCGCGAGATTCAGCGAGATAGCCGAGTAGATGTGGTGTCGCGCGCCGCGACTGATGAGAAATTCCGCGACGGCGCGGTGGATGGTGTCGTCACCGCCGTCCCAGCACGTCGCCCAGCCGATGACCTCCATCGCGTGGTCGTCACCGCGCCCGACGACGTCACCGCCCGCGTCGACCAACCGCCGCACGACATCGAGGTGACCCGCCGCGGCCGCCCAGTGCATCGGATAGGTGTTGTCGCCCTTCTCCCGTGCGTTCACGTCCAGGCCGCGTTTCAGCAGTAGGTCCACTGCCGCCAAGTGCCCGGCGAAAGCCGCTGCGTGCAACAGCGTGTGCTCGTACGGCTGGTCGCGGACGTACAGTTTCTCGGGGTGTTGGTCGAGCAGCGCGGTCAGCGCGCCAACGTCACCTTTTTTCGCCGCGTCGAACAGTAGACCATCTACCGTCAGTGAATCGACGTGCGCCTTGAGCGCTCGCCAGCTTGAGAACCCGTACTGCTTGGCCAGATCGCGCTGCGCGTCGGCAAGTTTCGCGTCGGGATGCGATTTCTGCAGCTCGTCGAAGGCGCGCTTCGCTTGCTTGCGTAGCCACTCCAGGTTGGAGGCGTCCGGCAGTAACAACGAAGCGGACGGAGACCCGCGGGCCTGTTCGGACATGAGACACCTCCATTCCTTCGAAAGGATGCGAGTCCTTTCATGCCCGTGTCCGCAACCTGGGCGAGGAATAGAAGGTTATGTAAGAACGCAGGGGCGGGTTGAACCCTTTACGCGGACCGTTGGCCGCCCTCGCGGCACATAGCTGAATGGTAGCCCGCGGCTGGCAGTGCGACAAGAGAAGAGCGAAGATGAAGGAATCGTGCATCCAAACGTCGAGCTGATACGCAAGTTCTACACGTCCTTCGGAAATCGGGACGCTCGCGGAATGGCCGCCTGCTACCATCCGGCCGTCACGTTTTCGGATGAGGTTTTCACCGATCTCGAGGGCGCACGAGCGGCGGGGATGTGGCTGATGCTCTGCGAGCGTGGCAAAAATCTCAGGGTCGAATTCCGTGACATTGAGGCCGACGACTCCGCCGGACGCGCTCATTGGGAGGCATGGTACACGCTCTCCTCCACAGGCCGCCCGGTTCACAACAGGATCGACGCCGACTTCGACTTTCGAGACGGGAAGATCATCCGGCACCGCGACAGATTCAATTTCTGGAGTTGGGCGCGTCAGGCGCTTGGACCGACGGGATGGCTGCTTGGTTGGTCGGGTTTCGTAAAGAAACGCGTGCGCTTACAGGCGGCGAGAAATCTCGCTGCATTCCTGGAGCAACATGGCCAGTAAAGTGAAAGGCATTCCCGATGGCGCGTCAGTCGTCATCCCGAGATTGGTGTGCCGAGACCCAGCAGCTATGATCGAGTTCTGCGCGAGCACTTTCGGCGCGGTCGAGCGCGTCCGCCGGCCAGGTTCCGGCGGGTCGGTGGCGCATGCGCTGATGATGATCGGCCCCGCGATGGTAATGATCGAGAGCGAATGGCCATCTTTGACGAGCCGTGCACCCGAGCCGGATGGAAGCTCACCCGTCGTGATATTGTCTATGTCGAGGACGTGGATCAAACAGTAGAGCGAGCGATCGCTGGCGGCGCCAAGATCCTGATTCCAGCACAGAATCAGTTCTGGGGAGACCGGATCGCGTGGATCATGGATCCATCAGGACATGTGCGGACGATCGCGACACGCATCGAAGAAACGACGGAACAAGAGAGAAAGGATCGGTGGTCCGACATTCAGACGAAGGACTGAGCAGTATAAACAACGAACACCCCTCAGTGATCGGTGACTCGCGGAAGGATTGCGTAGCGACTACGATTACTGACCAGGGTTAGCGTACTCAACCGAGGAATCGATGCGCTCAGGATTTTCTGCGGGTTTGATGGGCATTGGCGGGATTCTGCTGTCGTTTGGTGCGGTGATCGTCGTGCTCGCATTTTTCGCCAGGCAGGCCGGCGGCGACACCCGTCTGCAGCTGCCGGCGATGACTACGGTCGCGCTGGGCTCACTCGTAGTCGGAGCGGTCATGTTCGGCGCAGGTTTCCTCCTGAGTCGCGTCGGCAGGAATTCCAACCAATCCGCCGGCGACCGCAGCACCGCGTAGCGCGGCATCAATGCTTCCGAGCGATTATCCAGGTGTGATTCGAGACGGCATTGCCGCACTCAACTGGGCCGGAGCAGTCTTAGAGCGGGCGTTGGAGCGGATCCCCGAATGGGTTGCGGAACAAGCCGCATCCAACGAAAAGGCTCTCGCGGACGCAAAGGAGAAAGCAAAGCGAGAACGTACGCAGCTGGCGGCGGTGTCTTTCCCCAATGCCGCCGAGTGGAAGCGCGGATTTATTGATCAACGAGCAGAGGTGACGGAGCTTGCGACTCGCCTGGAGCGCCGCACCCGGGCTGATTGGCAAAGCGGAGACGCCGCTCAATACTTCAGCGGGCTGGAGCTGAAGATTCTGGAGAGCTGGGCCCACGGAGCGAACGAAGCGCTCATTGCCTGGCTCGGCGAAAAGCCGGAACTGAGTCAACGGCGCAAGATGGAATTCGCCTCGCTCAGGCAGTGGCTGCGAGAGTACCTGGACGGAAATGCGTGAGCTGTAGCTCGAGGCGAAGTCGTTCTCTCCGTAGACAGTGTCAGCCCTTGATGGTCTTCGACGCCTCGTCCCAGGTGACTCCCGTCTTCCGGAAATAAGACTCGTTCGCCATGTGACACGCCAGCGCGGCGTGATGACCGAACACCACATCTTCGACCACCGGCTTCCGAGATCGCACCGCGTTGAAGTAATTCGTGAGATGCGGCTTGATGTCGTCGAAGTGGGGGCCGCTGAAAGTGAGGGAGGTCTCAGCCATCGCCTCGCGCGCCAGTCTCGCGTCGTTCTCCTGGTGCCATTTTTTCATGTACTCCTCGCGCATCGCGCGCGGGAAGCTTCCGGTGTAGTAGCTCGGGTAGGAGTCTTCCCCGATTTGTGGGGAGAAGGTGACGGTGTTTCCGGTCACTTCCAAAAGTCCCTTTGACCCCT
>DASWGL010000044.1:0-4408 GCA_036393735.1 Gemmatimonadaceae bacterium
CTTCTCGCGCCGAATGTGCTTCTCGCTCAGCTCCCGGGCGTAGCCGCCCGCATCCTGAGCGTCTTCGACATGGACATCGAGCTCGACGAACGTCGCGCCCAGGCTCTGCACCTGCTCCTTTACGACGGGCCGGGTGTCGAACGCTTCGACGACTGCACCGATGCGCCGCGCCGTCGCGATAGCCTGCAGTCCGGCGACGCCGGCGCCGATGACGAGCACACGCGCGGGTCGCACCGTTCCCGCCGCGGTCATGAGCATGGGAAAAAACTTTTGAAGGGCGTTGGCCGCGAGGAGAACTGCCTTGTAACCGGCGACAGTGCTTTGTGAAGACAGCGCATCCATCATCTGAGCGCGCGTCGTCCGCGGAACGAGCTCCATGCTGCAGGATATGATCTGGCGCTCAGCCAGCTGCTGAAAGAGCGCCGGATCACCGGAAGGTTGTAACAAGCCGATGAGGACCGTGCCTTCCGTGAGCATGTCCAGTTCGGCCTCGCCGCTGGATTCTTCGCGTCCGGGGCGCTGGACCTTCAGAATCATCTGCGCGGTCGAATAGATCTCTCTGGGCGTGTCAACGACTGCGCAACCGGCGCCGCGATAAGCGTCGTCTGTGAAACCAGCTCGCAGTCCGGCGTCGCGCTCGACGACCACCCGATGACCTGCGCGCGTGAGCTGGGACACCACTTCCGGCACGAGCGCGACACGCCTTTCACCGCTCGCAATCTCCCGCGGGACGCCGATCAGCATTCCGTAGCGCTATTGGCCGTCATGATGCGCCATAAGATAAGCGCTCCCGATAGCTCGTGTTTATATTCGCTCAATGCCCCGCCAACTTCACTGGAAAGAGCTGACCGGCGGAATGATTGCGGCAGCCGTGATCGCGGCGCTGACCATCGCCGTTCTGCTGTTCGCGCGAGTGGGCGGGCTTCACGGCAAGAAAGTGACCTTGTACGTCGTGACCGCCGAGGCACCCGGTGTCCTCGCCGGTACCGATGTGTGGCTTGCCGGCAAGAAGGAGGGGGAGGTCAAGGATATCTCCTTCCGTCCCGCCACGGTCCCGGGATTGGAGCGGATTCTGATCAAGACGGAGTTCCTGAAAGAGGCGCTCCCGAGCGTGCGACGGGATTCATACGCGCGGATAAAATCTGGCGGCGGGAGTCTGATCGGAGCTCCCGTCCTGTACATATCGTCGGGGACTTTAGCCTCGCCTCCGCTGCGCGATGGCGACACCGTTCACGCCCGGCCACCTGCCGTGCCTCCGGATCTCGCCGAAGATGTGGGGGCCCTCGGCCCCGCGTTCGCCAAGCTCGGCTCGGAAACGAAGCAGCTAAGCGCCAATATCACTCGACCCGTCGGTACGTTTGGCAGCTACCGTGCTGGTGGACTCCCAGATTTGGCGGATGTGAGCGCCGGTATGTCGAGCCTGAGCGCGAGGGCGACTCGGGGAAACGGCACGATCACCCGGGCGATGCGCGGCGATCTTCAAGCGCGGGCTTCGCGCGCCATGGCTGCGGCTGAATCAATTAGGACTCTGATTGCGTCGAACAATGGAAACATCGGTCGCTTCAGGCGCGATACGACGCTCGTCACAAACGCTAATCACGTCCTCGCGGAAGTCGACACATTGCGCTCGCGGCTCTCGAAGCCCGTCGGCGCGATTGCGGCCGCTCATCCCGACAGCGTTCTCACCCGACAGCTGGATCGCACCCATCTACTGCTCGCTTCGCTCATCAGAGACGTCAAGAGCAATCCGATGCGCTACATCAGATTCTGACTTGACCGCATTTTTCGCCGCCGTTACCTTCGATGTGAATCACGCGCGTTGACGCGCGACCCTCTTTCTCCCCTCCTCTAGCACCTCAGCAACCGATCCCCGCCAATTTCAGAGCTTCATCGGGCTCGGTGTTTTCAGCAAGCTCCTACCTCTTTTCTCTCCCTACAGCGTGGATATCGCCGAGTTAAAGCGAAAATCCGTGTCCGAGCTCCAGGAGATGGCCGACGGGCTCAAGATTGACGGCTCCTCGGGTCTCCGGAAGCAGGATCTCATCTTCCAGATCGAGCAGAATCTGCTCGATACCGACATCATGCTGCACGGTGATGGCGTACTGGAGATCCTGCCCGAGGGGTACGGGTTTCTGCGGAGCCAGGACTGGAGTTACCTCCCGGGTCCGGACGACATCTACGTCTCACCGTCGCAGATAAAGCGATTCGGCCTGAGAACGGGAGACGAGGTCCGTGGACAGGTGCGGCCGCCCAAGCCGTGGGAGCGGTACCTCGCGCTGCTCAAAGTCGAGAGCGTGAATGCGGAAGATCCCGAGAAGGCGAAGGATCGCGTTCCGTTCGACAACCTGCGTCCGCAGTATCCCGACGAGAGACTGCGCCTCGAGACGAAGGACGGCGATCTAAGCATGCGCGTCGTCGACATCATGACACCGATTGGCAAGGGCCAGCGCGGCATCATCGTGTCGCCACCCCGCGCGGGAAAGACGATCCTCCTTCACAAGATGGCAAATGCAATAGCGGAAAATCATCCTGAAGTGACCATCATCGTGCTGCTGATCGACGAGCGGCCCGAGGAAGTGACCGAGATGATCGCGAGCACCACGCGCGCGGAAGTTGTGAGCTCCACGTTCGACGAGGGTGCCGCGCGTCACGTTCAGGTTTCGGACATGGTTCTGGAGAAGGCGAAACGTCTGGTCGAGCACGGCAAGGACGTGGTGATTCTGCTGGATTCGCTCACCCGCTTCGCGCGCGCGCACAACACGGTCGCTCCGCAGTCGGGGAAGATTCTCTCCGGCGGTGTCGACGCCAGCGCACTCCACAAGCCCAAACGGTTCTTCGGCTCGGCGCGCAACATCGAGGGGGGTGGCTCACTCACGATCGTCGCGACCGCGCTCACCGAGACGGGCTCGCGTATGGACGACGTGATTTTCGAGGAGTTCAAGGGCACTGGGAACATGGAGCTCGTCCTCGATCGCAAGATCGCCGACCGGCGCATTTATCCGGCAATCGACATCTTCAGATCGGGCACGAGAAAGGAGGAGCTGCTCCTCAGCCAGGCCGAGATCAACCGCGTGATCCTGCTTCGGCAATTCCTTGCCGACATGCCGGAGGCCGAGGCGATCGAGTTCCTTCTTCGCCAGATGGCGAAATCGAAAAACAACAAGGAATTCTTCACGCAAATGGCGCAGGGTTAGACCCGGGTGAACGCCGCCCTCGCTCGTTTTCTCGCGGTGGATTACGGCCGGAAGCGAATCGGCCTCGCAATCAGCGATCCCCTCGGGATGATCGCCTCCCCGGCGGGGTTCATAGAGCGGCGAGAGGGCAAAAGACCCCCCATCACAAAGATTGTCGCGAGAGCTACCGAGCTGGGTGCTCAGGGGTACTTAATAGGGCTTCCGCTCGACGGAGAGGGCAACGAGACGCCATGGACGGCGGAAGTGCGCGCTTTGGGGGCAGAAATCGCGAAACGTACTGGCATGCCTGTTCGTTTCTTAGATGAACGGTTCACCACGGCGGCAGCCTTGCGCACAGTCAAAGAAATGGGAGAATCGACGCGCGGCAGGAAAGGTGATGTAGACTCGCTCGCGGCGACGATTCTGCTACAACGAGCCCTTAATGTTCCGAACTGATCGGCGCTCCGCGCTCGTCGCGGCGTGTCTGTTTGCGCTTGCGTGCGCGGGTCAGCCGCACGGAGCGGCGACGCGTGTGATCATTCCCCGCGGCGCCAGCTTCGCACAAGCGGCAGACTCTCTCGCGCGGACGGGGCTCGTTGGTTCGCCGAGGATGTTCCGCCTCTACGGCCGTCTCACCGGCGGCGATCGCAACATCAAGCCTGGTACGTACCTGCTAAAACACGGCACGCCCTGGAAGGACATCATCAGCGCGCTCAACGGCGGACACGGGCTCGTCAACACGATCACGATCCCCGAGGGTTACAGTCTCTCGCAGATCACGCCCCTCCTGGCACGAACGCTCAAAGTGCCGGTGGATTCGGTGGAAGCCGCCGTTCGCGACACTGCGCTGCTGGCAAGACTCGACATCCCGAATAAGACTGTCGAAGGCTACGTCTTTCCAGATACGTACGCGTTCCCACTCGGGACCACGGCGCGGCAGGCCGTGCGCGAGATGGTCTATGCGTTCGAGCGCCGCTGGAGACCGGATTGGGACTTGAGCCTCGTGGACCTCAAGATCAATCGCAACGATCTTGTGACGATGGCATCCATCGTCGAAAGGGAAGCCCGGCTGCCTGAAGAGCGCCCCGTCATTGCGGCGGTCTACTACAATCGTCTGCGCAGGGGAATGCTGCTTCAGGCGGATCCGACGATTCAATACGCGCTCGGACATCACGTTGGACGAGTGCTATATAAAGATCTGGCCGTCGAGTCGCCGTACAACACCTACATACACA
>DASWGL010000045.1:0-11751 GCA_036393735.1 Gemmatimonadaceae bacterium
ACTTAGCACGCGTCGTAGCAGAGACGACGTTGTCCAAGGGCGAACTCGGGGGGCTGCGGATCCAACTCGTGGCAGACGCGGGCGCCGCCGTGTTGGCCTTGCTCGTGGCCACGATACTGCCAGTGTACAAGCCGAGGGGCATGACCCCGTACGGATGGCGTAAGCACCACGAGGAGCGAACGGCGTCGCAGCCCTAGGGCACAGCTCGAACGATACGACCAAGCGCCACAACCAATGTAAGATCCGCGTCCGGAACCCACTCAACGACCCACCGGACGGTCTTCCGGAGCCACTCGTGATCGACGATTCCCAACTCGAGTGCCCTCGCCCGCTCTCGTTTCAACTCCGTTTTCAGCGCCTCGAGCTGAGGCCGCGCCGAGCCTCCACCGGAGCTCGTCATTCCGGAAGAAATGGCGCGCTGCACGTGTCTAAGTGCAGTATCGAACGCACTTTCCAGGTCAGCCAGCTTCGCCAAATGGCCCTCCCGATACGCTTTGGTGGAAACGCGTGTGTAAGTAAGTGACTACTTGCATCTCTGGCTGATCAGTTGTAGCTTCCACCCCCATGAACCACAGAGATGCAATCCTCGCCGCCGCCGCGGGAGTCTTCGCAAAGCATGGCTTCCGGGGATCGACCACTCGTCGCATCGCGGATGCCGCCGGTGTAAACGAGATCACGCTCTTCCGCCAATTCGGCTCAAAGCAGGCGCTGATACACGAAGCGATGCGACACCTGACGCAATCTGCAGTCTTCGCGCTTCTGCCGGATACTCCCGTGAACCCGGAGCGCGAGCTAACGGATTGGAGCGAATCATTTATTCAGCATTTGAGACTTCAGAGCTCGATCATCCGTAAGACGATGGGTGAAATCGAAGAACGACCCGACATGTGCGAGTTTGCTACCGATGTGCCAAGACGCGCGTCGAACGATCTCTGTCACTATCTCACCGCTCTCAAGCGGCAGGGAATGGCGACGGAAGAATTCGAGCCAAAGACCGCGGCAGCGATGCTCATGGGATCGATCTTCGCCGACGCCATGGGACGCGACATGATGCCGGACGTCTTCCCTCAGCCCGAGACAAAGGCGGCGCACAAGTATACCCAGCTGCTCCTCCAGGCGTTGGGTGTCGAAAACGGATCCGGTAAAGCGACGAGTAAGCAGACCAAACGATCGAAACAATTTTCAGCCTGAACAGTGTCTCCCAAAAAAGCCCAACGCCGCGCCCCTAGGCTCGGCAGATTCCTATCCCTCATAGGCGTAAGTCTATTGATCCCGGCGATCGCCTCGGCGCAGGGGACTCCCACTCTGCCCACGGTCCATACTACTGGGACACCTCGTACGCTCTCGCTCGACGAAGCCGTTCGAATCGCTGAAGCGCAGAGCGAGGCGGTCCGCATCGCACGCGCCGGAGTCCAGCGGGCGGAGGGCCAGCAATACCAGGCGCGCAGCCAGAGGCTGCCGCAACTTTCTGGGTCCGCCGGCTACACACGCACTCTGGCGTCGCAGTTCTCCGTCGCGGGTGGCGGAACGGCGGTCGATACGACCAAGCCCCCGGCGCCCCCAGGTCCGTGCGACCAATATCTTCTCGACGCTACAGCCACCACGGCCGAGCGCCTGGCCGGGCTCGAAGACGCGTCTCGTTGTGCTCTCGGAAACAACCCGTTCTCGTCCTTCGGCAGCCTCGGCTTCGGAGCGAAGAACCAATACAACCTTGGCCTCGCCTTCTCGCAGAGCCTGTTCGCCGGCGGGCGCATCTCTGCGCAGAACGCTGTGGCAAACGCGGGGCGTCGCTCGGCCGACATCGAGCTGACCGCACAGCGCGCACAGCTTCGCCTCGATGTTACCCAGGCGTATTTCGATGCAGCGCTGGCCGACAGGCTGGTCGCGCTGGCGGAATCGTCCGCCGTTCAGACCGACAACGTGCTGAAGCAGACGCGGCTCGCCCGGACGGTTGGCAATGTTTCGGAGTTCGACCTGCTGCGCGCCCAGGTTACCAGCGCGAATCAGCGGCCGATCGTGATCCAGCGTCAGAGCGATCGCGAAGTCGCCTACCTCAGGCTCAAGCAGCTTATCAACCTTCCGCTCGAAGCTCCGCTCCAGCTGACGACTGCCGTCGATGACTCCGCGGCGACAAACGCTGCTCTAGCGAGCATTGGAATCAACAGCGACACAGCCGCAATCGATCGAGCAACGGTCAGGCAGGCGGCCGAGGCGATCGACGCGCAGCAGGGACTTCTGAGAGTCGCGAAAGCGCAAAGATTTCCCACCCTCTCCCTGACGTCGCAGTATGGCAAGGTCGCGTTTCCACAGACCGGACTTCCCCAATCGGGAAGTTTCCGGACAAACTGGACGATCGGCGTGGCGTCGCAGTTCCCGCTTTTCACCGGTGGCCGCATCAAGGGCGATCAACTGGTGGCAGAAGCCAATTTGCGTGAGGCGCAGGCCCGGTACGATCAGGTCAGGGAATTTGCCGCGCTCGATTCCCGGGTGACGATCAACAATCTTCTCCAGGCTCGCGCGGCGTGGGAAGCGAGTCAGGGTACGGCCGAGCAGGCAGCACGCGCGTACGCGATCGCGGAAGTTCGTTACAAGGAGGGCATCTCGACGCAGATCGAGTTGAACGATTCGAGAATTCTGCTCGAGCAGGCGGTCACGAATCGCGCGTTGTCAGCGAGGAATCTGCAGGTTGCGCGCGTGAAGCTGGCGCTCCTGCCTGACCTTCCCTTGCAGAGCACCGGAACGACCCAGGCTCAGGGCCAGGCGGCAGCAACCCAACAAACGCAATCGCAGCAGACCACTCCGTCTACACAAGCCGTGCAGGCGCAGGGACAGCAAGCGACCGGCATTCCACCACTGTAAGCACTCAGAAGAGAGTCATATATGAAGCTAGATCGGAGTATTTCGAGAAAGAGCGCGGCTGTTCTGCTGGGTCTTTCTGCCATGACCGCCGTCAATGCGTGCAGCAAAAGCGACAAGGTCTCGGCGGCAGAAACGGCGAAATTGGAAACCATGATCGTGGGGCCCGAGAACATCACCGTTGCCGCCAATGGATCCATCATGACCGGGCCTTCCATCTCAGGAACGCTCGAGCCTGACCGTGAAGCGGTGCTTCGCGCGCAGGTCTCTGGCAGCGTGCTCCAGACATATGCGGATCAGGGTCAGGCAGTGAATGCCGGCACCGTGCTCGCGCGCATTGATGCGTCGGGAATTCAGGACGCCTACACCTCGGCGCGCGCCGGGCTCGTCTCCGCGCGCAACGCGGCCGATGTCGCTGCGAAAGATCTCGCCCGAAACGAGAAGCTTCTCGCTGCGGGGGCGATTGCCGAACGGGATATCGACCAGTCGCGTCGGGCATCCATTGCGGCGCAGGCGGCTCTCGAAGACGCGAACTCCAGGCTGGCGACCGCCGAGAAGGCGTACCGCAGCACCACTGTCACGGCGCCCTTCAGCGGAGTCGTGAGCGAACGCCCCGTCTCGGCGGGCGATGTTGTCCAGCCGGGCACTGCGCTGTTCACCGTCGTTGATCCATCGAGCATGAGGCTCGAAGCATCGGTACCGGCTGAGCAGCTCGCATCGATCCGTATCGGTGTGCCGGTCAATTTTACCGTCAGTGGTTATCCCGGGCGCCAATTCGTGGGACGTATCACTCGCATCAATCCAACCGCGGATCCGACGACCCGCCAGGTGCGCATTTACGTCTCGATTCCGAACGAAGGACGCGCGCTCGTCGGCGGGTTGTTCGCGAACGGGCGGATGTCCACCGCAACGAAGACAGGGCTGGTCGTTCCGCAGTCGGCGGTTGACGTGCGGGGATCGATTCCATCCGTGATGCGGGTGACGCAGGGAAAGGCGGAAAAGGTTCAGGTACAGATAGGCCTGACTGACAAGACTTCGGAGACGATCGAGGTATTGTCGGGCCTGCAACCGGGCGACACGCTTCTTCTTGGCGCGGCCCTGGGAATAACTCCGGGAACCCTCGTTCGGATCTCGGCACCGACGGGAACTCCGGCAGCGAACAGCGGTCGAGGGAGCTGATTTATGATCATTTCAGATTTTGCGATCAAGCGTCCGATGATCACCGTCGTCACGATGGTGGCGCTGGTCGTATTCGGATTATTCGCGCTCTGGCGTCTGCAGACCGACGAGTTCCCCGACATTCAGCAGCCGGTCGTACTCACGTTCATTCCCTATCCGGGTGCATCTCCGGAAGGTGTCGAGCGCGAGATCCTGAAGCCGGTCGAGGACGCGATCAAGGGAATCTCCGGCGTCGACAAGATCTACGGCACCGCCGGCGACGGATACGCTCAGATCATCACGCTGTTTCTGTTCGAGAAGGATCCTCAGGTCGGCACGCAGGACATTCGCGATGCAATCTCCGGTATCCGTGCCGACCTTCCGGTCGAGATGAAGGAGCCGGTGCTGCAACGATTCGACCCATCGGACCAGCCGATCGTGTCGATGACGATCGCTTCGCCGATGTTGACTCCCGCGCAGCTCACACGACTCGCTGATCCTGACATCACGAGCAAGCTGAGAGGAATTCCGGGCATCGCGCAGGTGCAGCTGGTGGGTGGCGTCAAGCGCGAGATGACGATCCAACTGAGGCCCCAATCGCTTCAGGCGGCCGGCATCAGTGTCGGCCAGGTCGTCCAGGCGCTTGAGGCGCAGAATCTTGCCGCGCCGGTTGGGCGCCTCAACGGAAACATGGACGAGCGCACGATTCGTCTGCAGGGACGCCTCGAGGGCCCCCAGGATTTCATGAACTTGGTAGTCGCCGAGCGAAACGGGCAGATCGTGCGATTGGGTCAGGTCGCCGATGCGATCGACGGCACGCAGGAGCAGCGCTCGCTTGCCCTCTACAACGGCGCCGAGGCAGTCGGCATCAACATCGTGAAGGCGAAAGGCTACAGCACGACCGATGTGAGCGCGAACGTTCGCAAAAAGGTGGCGGAGATCCAGAAGACGCTCCCACCGGGTGTGAAGATCGACGTCGTCAAGGATTCAGGTGTTCGCGTTCAGGATTCCGTCCGGAACGTGGAAGAAGCGCTTCTGATTGGAGCGCTGCTGACGGTGCTCGTAGTATTCGTATTCCTGAACTCATGGAGATCTACCGTCATCACCGGATTGGCGCTCCCGGTTTCGGTGCTGGCGTCTTTCATCGCTGTATGGGCGTTCGGATTCACGCTCAACACGATGTCGCTGCTCGGACTCTCGCTCGCAATCGGTATTCTGATCGACGACGCGATCGTGGTACGTGAGAACATCGTCCGGCACATCGAGATGGGTAAGGATCACATGACCGCGTCGCACGAGGGTACTGACGAGATCGGTCTCGCCGTCGCGGCGACGACGTTCTCCATCGTGGCCGTGTTCGTACCGGTTGGCTTCATGTACGGCGTTGCCGGTCAGTGGTTCAAGCCGTTCGCTCTTACGATCGCGTCCTCGGTGCTCGTGTCTTTGTTCGTGTCTTTTTCGCTCGACCCAATGCTTTCGGCCTACTGGGCTGATCCACAGGTCGAGGCCGGAGAGCGCCGCAATCCAATCGCGCACGCACTGGAGAAATTCAACAAGTGGTTCAACCGGATGGCGATCCGCTACAAGGGATTGATTGCGTGGGCGCTCGATCACAGGGTCGCAATGGTTCTTATCGCCCTGGCGTCCTTCGTCATCGCGCTCGCACTTCCGGCCGTGGGGCTCGTGGGTGCGAGCTTCTTCGGGACCGAGGATCAGTCGGAGGTCAACATCGCTCTCGAGACTCCGCCAGGGTCGAATCTCGCTTACACGAGGATCAAGGCCGACGAGGCGGCTCGGATTGCACGCACGCACAAGGAAGTCCGCTTCACCTTTACGACGCTCGGCGGAAACACGGGCGACGTGAACGTTGGGAATATCTATGTGAGACTGGTACCTAAAGCAGATCGCAGCATTGGCGCCGAAGATTTCGGCCGCCTGCTGCGCCAGGAAGTCGGGCACATCGGTGGCGCGACTATGTCCGTGTTCACCAACGATTTTCAAGGCGCGCAAAAGCAGATTCAGATTGAAATGCGCGGTGGCACTTCGCAGCAACTTGCGACGACCGCTGAAGCGATCGCCGAGCAGGTGAAACAGGTAAAGGGCGCGGTGGATGTCGGGCTGTCGACCAAGGGTCAGAAGCCGGAGCTGAACGTCGAGCTGAATCGCGGACTGGCCGGAACGCTCGGTGTCACTGTGGGTCAGGTGGCTCAGGCGCTCCGTCCGGCATTCGCTGGAATCAAGGCCGGAGACTGGGTAGATCCGAGCGACGAGACACGTGAGGTAAATGTGCGCCTCGCTCCGGAATCCAGACAGCGCGCCGTGGATCTGGAACAGCTTCCCCTCGTGGTGACTGGGCCCGATGGTCAACCGAGAACGTTGCCGCTTGGCCAGATCGCGACAGTTACGCAGGGACTGGGTCCGGCGCAGATCACCCACCTCAATGGCGATCTCGTCGTCACCGTTCAGGCGAACACGTCCAATCGTCCGCTGACGGAAGTGATGAAGGACATCAACGCCCGGGTAGCGAAGATCACTTTTCCGCCCGGCGTCCACATGACGCAAGGCGGTGAAGTCGACAGCCAGAACGAGGTGTTCGGGCGCATCTTCTCGGCCCTCGGCATCGCGGTGATGCTGATGTACCTGATTCTCGTGATGCAGTTCGGCTCGTTCCTCGAGCCGCTGGCGATCATGATATCGCTGCCACTGTCGCTCATCGGCGTCATGTTGGCTCTCATGATCACGGGCACGACGATCAACATCATGAGCCTGATCGGAGTGATCCTGTTGATGGGCATCGTCGCCAAGAATGCGATTCTGCTCATCGACTTCGCCAAGTGGGCGCGCGAGAAGGACGGAATGCCGAGGCGCGAAGCGCTGATTCAGGCGGGCGCGATTCGTCTGCGTCCGATCCTGATGACCACGCTGGCGCTTATCGCGGGCATGTTACCCGTCGCGCTCGGTATCGGTGAAGGGGCCGAGTTCCGTGCGCCGCTCGGACGCGCGGTGATCGGCGGCGTGATTACATCGACACTCCTGACGCTAGTCGTGATCCCGACGTTCTACGAGATTCTCGACGAGTGGAGAGAATGGGTATTCATCAAGCTCGGCGTGTACAAGCGCCGCACTGCTGAGCATCCCATACCGCGGGCGGCCCGAGCTACGAAGGGTGGAGAGACGGTGGAGAAGCTCGCGTAGTAGGGATTGCCGGACTGGAGCTTCGAGGCAATCGTAGATGACAAATCTGGAAACGATTGCGCACTTTGAGTCTTTCGCGGAAGGACGTGGCTGGAACGCCTCGTTCCGCGAGCCAATCGAACAGCGCGCCGCGTATGCACTGGATGAAGTCATCCCACTCCTTCGACACGCTGAAGCAGCCGCCAGCGAGGGCATGTGGGTAGCACTCGCTCTGGGTTATGAGGCTGCGCCAGCATTCGACCCCGCTCTCAAAGTGAGGCCGTCGTCGGAATTCCCTCTCGTCTGGATGGGTGTTTTTGAGGAGCGCTCATCGACTGACTCCAATTCGATTCCCGACCGTCCATTTCTGATATCGGAGTGGGAGCCTCAGATAGACAAGCGGCAATATCGGCACGCGATTCATTCAATCAGAGACTACATCGAAAGCGGTGACACCTATCAGGTAAACTTTACCTTCCCTCTGCGCGGCTCCGTGGTTGGCGATTCGTTCAGCTGCTTTCGCGCGATCGCTCGGTCTCAAGGCGCGGCGTATTCCGCCTATCTGAATATTGGCAGCCACAGGATTCTTTCTTTCTCCCCTGAACTATTCGTTGAGCGTCGTGGAAACAAACTCATTACCCGGCCGATGAAGGGGACGCTCGCGCGAGGGCGGTGGCTCGAGGAGGACGTTCAGAGAGCGCAGCAATTACGGGCATCAGAGAAAGATCGCGCGGAAAACGTCATGATCGTGGACCTGATGAGAAGCGATCTCGGAAAAATCGCAGCGACGGGATCAGTGAAAGTACCCGAGCTCTTCGCGGTCGAACGCATCAGCAGAGTGCTCCAGATGACGTCAACCGTTACCGCGGTTCAGAGACCGGAAGTCGGCATTATAGACCTGCTTTGCGCGCTCTTTCCCAGCGGATCAGTGACAGGTGCACCGAAGGCTCGAAGCATGGCGATCATCAAGGAGCTCGAGAATCACCCGCGCGGGATATACACAGGAGCCATCGGCATGCTGTGCCCCAACGGCGACGCCATTTTCAGCGTTCCGATCAGAACGCTGGCCGTTAATTCCGGGAACGGCGCTGCCACCTTTGGCGTCGGGGGTGCCATCACCTGGGATTCAACGACCGACGGGGAATACGAGGAGTGCTGTCTCAAGGCAAAGTTCCTGACGCATCCATGGCCTGAATTCGAACTTCTCGAGACCATAGCCCTCAACGACGGCGAGTATGCGCTTCTTGACCGACACCTCGCTCGCGCCCGCGACTCAGCCCGGTACTTTGGATTTCGTTGGAACGAAGTCGTGGTCTTGAGGGCGCTTGACGATGTCCGCCAATCACAGCCCTTGCGACGCTGGCGGATCAGATTGATCGTCGGGAGAAGCGGGAGAGTTCACACCGAAGCATTCCCTCTGGCTGGGCCCCGCACGGCGCCTGTTGCGGTGAAATTTGCATCCCGTGCGATCGACGACCACGATCCGCTCGTATTTCACAAGACTACCGCCCGCTCACGTTACGACGTGGAATTGGAGCGATGTCGCCCCTGTGATGACGTCATTCTCTGGAACAGTCGTGGTGAGGTCACTGAGTCGACCGTAGCCAATATTGTGGTCTTCTCAGAGGGAAAACATTGGACCCCACCGAGAGAGGCGGGTCTGTTAGCGGGGACACTTCGGGGGGAACTGATTTCGAAAGGACAGCTGTTCGAGCGGACGATCGCGAAGGAGGAACTCGCTGCGGCCGAATCTTTCGTTCTCGTTAACTCCGTACGCGGCTGGATGCCCGCGAAGCTCGCAACGGATCGTGGCTTGCTCGAATCAGCCGGCGGCCTGCCCTGATTTCAGCTGGGTCGGAAGTCCGGCCGCCTGCCATGCACGCCATCCACCTACGAGCGCACGCGCGTGCGACCATCCCGCTTTCTGAAGTTGGAGCGCCACCCGGGCGCTCGTCTCTTCATCGGGTCAGGCACAGTAGACGACGAGAGTAGCGCGCTGGGACAGGCGCTTCTGCGTCGCGTCACGCACCGGATCCTCGGGGTGCAGGCGTACGGCGCCAACGGCCTCGAATGGATCGCCGTCATATGTGCGGATCGACCGGGCGTCCAGGATAACGATGGGCTCGCCCTTTGTCTGTAACGCGCGCATTTCATCAATCGTGATGCGGAGCGGCGCAGCTTCCTCAGCTGCCGGCAATTGTGTAAGAGGAGCCGGCTCGGCAACGGCTGCCGCGCGGTTGAGCGGTGCGAGCACCCCAGCAGGGCCACCTGAATTGAGCAATCCGCTCCCTCGCAGGAAGATCGCGGTTCCGGCGCCATGCACTACCACCGACAGCAGCACCACCAATGAGGTGAGCGTGAAGATCTGCTCGGCGTTCGTTATCCCGGCGAATACCGGGAGCAATGCGAGAAGGAGCGAGCTCAGCCCACGCGGACCAAAGGCGGCAATGAGGCGACGATCGCGCGTGTTCAGATTCAAGCCCTTGAGCATCGGATAGAGCACTACGGGACGCGCTACAAGCGCGATCACGGCAAAGACAATTACCCGCCAGTCGAGCGAGGCGAGTCCCTGCCATATGAGCGTTGTACCAAGGGCGACGAACGTGAGCAGAAGCAGCATTTCCGCCGTCGCCTCGCCGTACTCGAGGAAGCAGTCGCACAGCTCCACGTCCCTGGCTGCGACGAGCAGGCCCGCGACGAAAGCAGCCAGGAATCCGCTGCCGCCAACTGCTTCCGCCAACGCGAAGCTGGTGAAGGCGAGTCCCAGAGCGTAAAGCGATTCGTAATCGCGTCGCACCCCCGTGCGTGACCGAACGGAGGCGAGCAGTGAGATTCCAACCCACCCAACGAGAGCGCCAAGAGCCGGACCAAGCACGAACAATCCGAGAAGGCTTCGCCCGATGTTCGTGCCACTCGCGCCGCCCGTGGCGACATCGGCGTGTCCGCCCGGAAGGAGAAGCATCGAGATGATTACGATCGGAAGCAGCGTGACGTCGTTCATCCCCGTCTCGAGGCGGAGCGCGATACGCGGTGTTTCGGGAAGCGCCTTTGAGCGTAGCACGCTGCGGAGAAGAACCGGATCGGTCGAGGCCAGAGCCGCGCCAAGTATCGCCGCCGCCGGTTTCGACAGGCCGAGCAGCAGCCAGGCGGTGAGGGCAGTGATGATAGCGGGAACGAGCGTGCCGGGTCCGAGAAGTCGCCAGAGCATGCGCGCCCGCGCCCTGAACTGCTTCGTGTCGAGCGTGACGGCGTCGCTGAAGAGCAACAGCGCCAGCCCGAGCATCGCGAGCGCATGGAGAGCTGGTGATTCGAACCCGACGTCTGCGATGCCGAATCCCCAGGGGCCGATCGCGGCGCCGAGAAGGAGAAAAACCGGTGTGAGGGGGAAACCGCTTCGCTCGATCACGCCCGAGAGAAGGGACGCGACGACGATGACGACGCCGATCAGCGCGACTGAGGTAACGAAGCTTTCCAACTAACTGTGCTCAGTATTCAAAAAATGCGTCGTCAGGATAGCAGTACAGCCACCGCTCGCCGGGCTCGGCGGACGCAATCACCGGATGACCACTCGCACGCGCGTGTTTCGAAGCGTGTTTGTTGGGCGAATCGTCGCAGCAGAGCGTTTTGCCGCACTCCTGACATGTTCGCAAATGAACCCAGGATGCGCCGATCTTGACGCACTCTTCGCACTCCCGCTTCTTCGGAAGTTTGACCGTTTTGATCGCGCGGATGTGAGCGCACGGGGCGTTAGCAGGCATGGACAGTCACGGTTAGCGTAGTTCCTGAGAAGAGAATCATCAACCAGTCCCTGAAAACAGAGCCGATCAGCGTGGTGCGGCGACGGCGATGGAAGTAGCTCCCGTTGCGTCCAGCCATACGTGCGTCGGAGTGCGCGCGATTCGCATAACGACGCGATCACATCCAGGGCACCGCATGACCGTCCCCATCCCGTGGGCGTAGACGAGCAGCACGCCAATCGTTCGCGTCACTCCACAGCCGGCGCACTTTGCGCGCGCGGCTGTGAGATCCGGAATGAATAGCTCACTCAGAATTCCCGCCGCCGCATTGCCATCGACTGGCTGCATGTCGGCTTTCGGTTTTCGAGTAGCACGTTTTTTCATCATCGGCTCCTTCGCTGAATAAAATTGTTCTGAAAATGCTAGACCGACCCACCCGTCGGGCCGAACCGCTCCGTCTTGACCAGTGCCGGCTGGTGGCCGAGCTCGACCAGGTTGGCAGCCACCGCTTCGACCAAAGGAGTAGGGCCGCAGACATATACGCGCGGCTGTTCGGTCGCCGGCCATGCGACCGCTTCGAGCATCGCGCGGTCAATCCTGCGTTTGAATCCCGTCCATCCATCTGGCTGCTCGCGAGTGAGTGTGTGATTGACCTCGAGGGTGGCGTCCTTCTCTGCCAGACTGGCTAGCTCATCCCGATAGATCACGTCCTCCCATCGGCGCGAAGAGTACAGCAGTCGCACCGGGAGTCGGTGCCGAGCGCCAATGTCGGCGGCTCCGAGCGCTATGTCGCGATGACGCACCATTGCCATCAACGGCACGATCC
>DASWGL010000046.1:0-3959 GCA_036393735.1 Gemmatimonadaceae bacterium
GCGAGGACACTGCCACGCAGAGGACACCCTCACCGACTGACCGGCGCCGAGGATCTCGAACAAACGAGCGCCGGCCAAGCAGAGGAGTTTATCCAGGCTCTCGACGCCGCTCGCTGACTCCGGTCGCCGTGTAAGTTTCAAGGGAGTGGCCGATCCCATGAATTCCACATCCTCCCCGGTTCAAGCCAAACCAGCGTCCCCAGCCGTGGTCCTCCTGAGTGGAGGGCTCGACTCGACGACAGTGCTTGCGATCGCGAGAAGTGAAGGCTTTGCAATCCACGCGCTCACGTTTGGATACGGCCAGCGCCACTCGGCTGAGATCGATGCGGCCAGGCGAATCGCCCGGAGTGCTGGGGTCGCGCGCCACCATGTGGTGGAGATCGATCTAACTCTCTTCGGGGGTTCCGCGCTCACCGCCGACATACCAGTCCCCAAGGATCGCGACCTTGCGCCTTCCTCGCCGTCTGCCGGAGAAATTCCGGTCACCTACGTCCCGGCGCGGAACACGATTTTCCTGTCTTACGCGCTGGCGCTCGCCGAGGTCGTCGAAGCATCCAACATTTTCATCGGCGTAAACGCACTCGACTACAGCGGCTACCCTGACTGCAGGCCGGAGTACATCGAAGCGTTCGAGAAGATGGCGAATCTCGCCACACGCGCGGGCATTGAAGGAAAAACGCGAGTTGTGATTCGCACTCCACTCATCTCTCTCTCCAAGGCCGCGATCATCAGGATCGGCAAGTCACTTGGAGTCGATTACTCGCAGACGACGAGCTGCTACGATCCGGGGCCAAACGGCGAAGCGTGCGGACGATGTGACGCGTGCCAGCTCCGACTGAAAGGTTTCAGCGAGGCCGGGCTCGAGGACCCGATCGGTTACGCGACCGCGAAGAGCGCGATGGGAGCGAGCGCACGGTGACCTACACCGTTAAGGAGATCTTCTACACGTTGCAGGGAGAAGGTGCGCAATCGGGACGCGCCGCCGTGTTCTGCCGCTTCTCCGGCTGCAACCTCTGGTCAGGACGGGAGGAGGACAGGTCGAGGGCGGTTTGTCAGTTCTGCGACACCGATTTCGTGGGGACCGGACCGGACGGCGGCAAATTCAAGAGCGCCAATGAGCTTGCGGACGCGATCGATCGATGCTGGGCAGGCGAAGGTCGTGACGCCAGTGAGGGAGTCTCTTCCCCGCGCTCAGCCGGCCTGTCGAATGGGTCAATCGGCCTGCCGAAGAAATACGTGGTCTGTACCGGGGGTGAGCCACTGCTGCAGGTGGATGAGGATCTCATCTCCGCGCTGCACCAGCGCGGTTTCGAGGTCGCGGTCGAAACCAATGGCACCAGACCTGCGCCGCTGTCGCTCGACTGGGTCTGCGTCAGTCCGAAGGCGGGCGCCCCGCTGGTGCAGACGACGGGCAGCGAGCTCAAGCTCGTTTACCCCCAGGACAACGCGCCGCCGGAAAAGTTCGAGCAGCTCGACTTCCGCCACTTCTTTCTCCAGCCGATGGATGGACCCCACACTGCCCGCAACACGGAACTCGCGATCGAGTACTGTCTGCGGCACCCGCGGTGGAGACTCAGCATCCAGACGCACAAGCTCGTCGGACTGAGATAGACCATCGAGACAAAGCAAACCGAAGACTACCTGCTAGGCCCTATCGGCGTGCCGGCTGATGGCTGCGAGCCAGACCTAGGTTCGTAGCGCCGGCCCGAGCGCGCTCTTGCGCTGACTTCTCGGCGTCCGCTCCTTCACCTCGCTGTCGAACGCGTCCAGATACTTGATGCCGGAGCCCGTGTTGAACAGCACGACTCTTTCGTCGGGCTTCACTTTCCCGCGCTCGATGAGCTTGCGCAATGCGGGGATGCATGCGCCTCCCTCGGGCGCGGCAAAGATCCCCTCCCTGCGCGCCATCTCCCTCGCTCCAGCAATCAGCTCCTCGTCCGTGACCGCGACGGCGGTACCATTGGATGCACGAAGCGCATCGAGAATGAGAAAATCTCCGATCGCCTTCGGCACGCGCAGCCCTGATGCAATCGTCGTCGCGTTCGGAAACTCTTCCGCGAACCGCTCTCCCTTCTCAAACGCGCGAACGATCGGCGCGCATCCCGCTGCCTGAACGGACACCATGCGCGGACGTTTCTCGTCGATCCATCCCAGCTCCTGCATCTCGTCGAACGCCTTCCACATTCCGACGAGACCGGTTCCCCCTCCCGTCGGATACACGATCACATCCGGCAGCGTCCACGCCGACTGCTCGGCGATCTCATAGCCGAGTGTCTTCTTCCCTTCCACGCGATACGGCTCCTTGAGCGTCGAGACATCGAACCAGCCTTCCGCTTCCTTCCGCTTGGCCACTTCAGCGCCGCAGTCCGTGATGAGGCCGTCGATCAGTGTTATTTGGGCGCCGGCGACCTCGCACTCGATCAGATTCGCGCGCGGCGTGTCACGCGGCATGAAGAGAAATGCCTGAAGTCCTCCGCGCGCGCAGTAGGCTGCCAGAGCCGCGGCCGCGTTCCCAGCCGACGGAGCCGCCATTTTCTTCACCCCCAGCTCCTTGGCCATCGACACCGCCACCGCCATCCCGCGCGCCTTGAAGCTTTGGGTCGGATTGAGCGACTCATCCTTCACGTACAATTCGCTCATGCCGAGCGCTGTGCCAAGGTTCCTGGCGTGGTGAAGAGGTGTCCAGCCTTCGCCCAGCGTGACGATGTTGTCCTCGCGCCGGACGGGCAGAAGCTCCCGATAGCGCCAGAGGTCCGATCGTCGGGCGTAGAGCGATTGACGTGTGAGAAATTTTGCGATTCGCTTCAGATCGTAGCGGACGAACAGTGGCTTGCCACACTCCGTGCAGACGTTGTGTAGGCGTCTCGCCTCGAATTCGCGACCACAGGAAGAGCACTGGAGATTCTTGACGTGCATTGGTTTCGTCGCGGACTGACGGGGAAGACCCTGGTGCGGGCGAGTTGACGAAGCGTGCTTTAACTTTACGCAACTACATGACGTTCGAACAGTTTCCCGCGACCACTAGCGCTTCGCTCCTCTTGCTCGCCGGAATCTCGGCGGATCGCTTCCTGTACGCTTTCAGACTCATCGGAGCGCTTCTGGTCGCAACATTGGTTCCGCTGCTGATCGACCGCCGGTTCCGCCGCTAGATGTACATCGGCCACGTCGGCGCCGCGCTGGCAGCGAAGCGCGTGCGCAGAAGCATCGGGCTGCTGGTGCTGCTCGTCGCCACTTACACCCCGGACTGGGTCGACGCGGGCCTGTGCGTCGCGGGCGTCTACAATCCGCAGGAGATGCTGTCACACTCGATTCCGGCAGTGCTGCTCTTCGCGCTGGTCTGTTTCGTTGCGTACGCGGTCGCAACGCGGGACTGGACTGGCGCTCTGGTGATTGCAGCGGTGATCCTGTCCCACTTATTGCTCGACTGGATCACTGGCTACAAACCATCATGGCCGGGCGGCCCGATGATCGGGCTGCAACTGTACGATCATCCACTCGCGGATTTCGTGGCCGAAGGCGTTGTCATTCTCGCCGGCGCACTGCTCTACGGACGGACCCTTCCCGCGCGCCGGCGTCCGTGGGTTGATATCTCCATAATGCTTGGCGCCCTATTGTCTCTCCAGCTTACGATCGACATCGCGCACTTGTTGATGAGATCGCTCCCCAAGTGCTGACGCCCGATCTTCGAGACGTCGCCCGCCAGGCGATGATCGACGAAGGCTTCGACCCCGACCCCGATCCCGCGGTGCGCGCCGAGCTTCAGAATATCGGCAAGCATCCGGACACCGGGGCCCCCCTCCGGGACATGCGCAATCTCCTCTGGTCGTCGATCGACAACGACGACACGCGCGACCTCGACCAGATCGAGTTCGCCGAGGAGGTGAGCGAGGCAGAGCGGCGGCTTTACATCGGAGTCTCGGACGTCGACTCGGAGGTGGCGAAAGGATCCGCGATCGATG
>DASWGL010000047.1:0-2917 GCA_036393735.1 Gemmatimonadaceae bacterium
TGTGAGGAAGTACTTGGCCAATTAATGGCCGCCCTATGAATTAGGGTCATCTCCGCCGCGACCCCGCCGGCCGCCACGTCTTCCGCGCCGACGCTTGGCCGAGCCCTCGGCGTCGCGCGGGTTGCTCTCGCGGGCGTGCCCATTGATGTTCGGGTTCGGCTCTGAGACACCTTTCACGGGCGGCACGAAGACCGGATGCTCGGCCGTGTATAGCAGCTCGGGCGAGATCTCGTCGGGACGGATGCTCTCGGCGGCGCTGTCTTCCTCATCGCCGTTCGCAACTGGAGCAGCAGCGCCCACCAGCTCTTCAGTCTCCCGCTTGAATTCGGCGAGTGCGAGAAGCCGCGTCTCTCCCTCGACTCCGCGCAGGGTGATCCGCTCGCGGAAGATGTCCACGCTCACGACTTTCTCCTCGCCGAGCGTAGTCACTACGATCTTGCCTTCCTTGGGAAAACGCTTGCGGCTCTGGACGTAGAATTCGTGCTCGTAACGGAGGCAGCACATCAGCCGCCCGCAGGCTCCCGAGATCTGCGAGGGATTCAGCGACAGGCGCTGATCCTTGGCAACGCCCAGGTTCACTGGTCTGAGCTCCGGAAGCCAGGACGCCGAGCAATACTGGCGTCCGCACCGGCCGATCCCGTCCAGCCGCTTGGCCTCGTCGCGCACGCCGATCTGCTTCAGCTCGATGCGGGTACGGAAGAGAGAGGCGAGATCGCGCACGAGATTCCGGAAATCGACGCGCTTGTCGGCGGTGAAATAGAGCGTGAGTTTCTTGCGATCCCACTGCCACTCGGCGTCGGACAGCTTCATCCCGAGCCCGTTGGCCTTCACGCGCTCCATCGCCTTGCGCCTGGCTTCCTCGTTTAGCCGGTCGAGATCCTTCGAGAGTCCCTGGTCCTTCTCCGTCGCGAGACGCAGCGCCTTCCGCTCGGGGAGTGAATTGCCGCACCCATGCGAGCAGCCGCCGTTCCTTTTCTGGGCCAGATCGCCCAGGGTGTGGATGTAGCCAAGATCCTCTCCGCGATCGACATCGACGATCACTGCAGCGTGGAGCGCGGGTGGATCGGGATAATCCCAGAGAAAGAACTCCTTACGGTTGCCCTTGAAGGCGACTTCGACGAGGTGCGCCATGCGCTACTCCGACCACGCGCCGAGTCGGAGGAACTTCTGCCGGCGGCGACGCACCAGCTTTTCCGGACGCATTTTGCGGAGCTCCTCCAGATGGCGGTGCACCGTCGCCTGAAGCGCTTTCGCCGCGGCCTCGTGATCGGCGTGCGCTCCGCCCTTCGGCTCGGGAACCACTTCGTCGATCACCTTGAGCTCGAGCAACTCGGGCGCGGTGATGCGGAGCGCCGCCGCCGCCTTTTCGCGCATCTCGGGGCTCTTGGCATCCTTCCAGAGGATCGCCGCGCATCCTTCGACCGATATCACCGAGTACACCGCGTTCTCCATCATCAGAATGCGGTCGGCGACACCCAGAGCCAACGCGCCGCCCGATCCGCCCTCGCCGATCACGGTCGCGATGATCGGAACCTGGAGCTGGCTCATCTCGTACAGGTTTCGCGCGATTGCCTCGGACTGGCCGCGCTCTTCGGCGCCAAGGCCGGCCCAGGCACCCTGTGTGTCGATGAAGGTCAGAACGGGCACGTGGAATTTTTCGGCGAGCTTCATCAGTCGGAGGGCCTTGCGATAGCCCTCGGGATGCGGCATTCCGAAATTGCGCTTCAGCTGCTCCTTGGTGTCGCGGCCACGTTGATGGCCGATCACCATCACCGTGTCGTCGTCAAGACGCGCCCAGCCGCCGATGATCGCGGCGTCGTCGCGGTAGGCCCGATCTCCGTGGAGCTCGATGAAATCCGTGAACGCCAGCTTGATGTAGTCGGCGGTAAATGGCCGCCTGGGATTGCGGGCGACCTGAACGCGCTGAAACGGAGTGAGGTTCTTGTAGACTTCCTCGCGCAGGTCTTCGAGCTTTCGCTCCAAGGGCTCGATTGCTTCCGCGACGCTGAGCTGGCTGTCGCCCGCCGTTTTCTTGATCTCGTCGATCTGCCGCTCCAACTCGACGATCGGCTTCTCGAACTCAAGTTGTGTCGCTGATGCCACCAGTCAACTCCCCCGTTGAAGTTTAACGGAAGACTCGCCCAAGATATTACGCAGAGCGCTCAACGTTGCGCCATCAGCGGCGAGTGTCAGCGACCTCGAGCGGAGACGCGCTTTCGTGCCCGTGCCATCGCTCCAGCGAAATTCCAGCGGCGCCGAGCCAGGGAAGGTTTCGGCGATCGCGCGCACATCCGACATGACGTCACCCGAGTATGTGCCCTTCGACAGGTCGATTGCAACCGTCACCTGTCCATTAGTACGCATCTCCGCCAGCTTCGTTGCTGACTCCACGATGTAGGCGGGGTTATCCCCTCCCTCGTCGCGTCTCGAGTAGGCGCCCTTGAGGAGCATCGGCACGTCCGTGCGGATCTGGTCGTTGAGTGTCGCCCATTTCTCCGGGAAGATGAGAACTTCGGCGGACCCGGAAAAATCCTCGATCGTGAGACGCGCGAACTCGGAGCCCGATTTCTTGCTCATCTGTCGCTTGATGTTCGTGACAACGACGGCGAGCGTCATCGGCTCCTGGCGCCACTTGCCCAGGTCACTCACCGTGTGCGTGGAGAAGATCTCCGCCTCGGTGCGGAAACGCTCGAGGGGGTGCCCGGAAATATAGAAGCCGAGGATTTCTTTTTCCTTCGCCAGACGCTCGGACTCGCTCCACGACGGGATGTTCGGAAGAACGTGCGAGGTCTCGGTCTTTTCCGTCTCGCCAGCCGGCGCCGCGAAGAGCGACACCTGCCCGGTCTCCAGGTCTTCCTGCTTTAGAGAAGCCTCGCGAATGGCGAGATCGAGCACTGCCGCCAGCTGCGCCCGGTGC
>DASWGL010000048.1:0-6178 GCA_036393735.1 Gemmatimonadaceae bacterium
ATGAGCGCCGATTCGAGAGTTTGCGCTGGCTGGGATTCAAAGCGGAAAAGTGATTTGAAGATTGGCCCCACGACAAACGCCTCGAACGCGATGCCGCCGACAACCGCGATCGGTAGCGCGAGTGCTGGCCCGACCAACCGCTCGACGATTAACCCCGTCGCGCCGAACCCGACGAGAAAATTGAACAGGACTCGCGGTGACAGCCAGGTCCAGAGATGCGACCTCCAGCCACCTGGATGTGAGTGTGGCGCCGCGTGCGCGTGTGCGGTCAAGTGCATGTGCCCGGCTTCGTGCACGTGACCTGAAACGTGGGGGCTTCCATGCGCGACCTCCACCGAATGACCGTGACCACCGATACCGTGCATCTCGTGCCCGCTAGTATCGGGGCCGTGATGCGCCGCGCCATGACTGCTGCTGAAGCCAAGGAATGCCATGGCTGCCATTCCCGCGGCTCCGAGAACCACGCTGAAAATGTAGAGGTCCATCTTATATTGGATGTTGCGAGAGTCGCATCTCCTGCGCAATCTACGGGTGAATTGAGCCCGCAGATTGGCGTTCAACGAGGCGCAATAACGCGAACCGCGCTCGTGCCGCCTACACATTTCAGGTGCCAGCTTGCAATCACATCCTTATTTCCGCCCCGCTTCCCCCGCTCTCCTGCTTTTCCTGTTGATAGCGGCCGGCCTGTCCTGCGGCGGTAGCACCAGCGGCCCAAGTACCTCAATGGTGGCGGCGGTGACCGTCAGCGCGCCGCTGAAGAGCATCGACGTCGGCCATACCGCACAGCTCTCCGCAGTCGCGTTCGACCAGACCGGTGCCCAGCTGGTCGGCGTAACATTTCAATGGTCTTCTTCAGACCAGACGATCGCGACCGTGAGCAGCACGGGGGTGGTGACGGGTGTCGCTGTCGGGTCCGCGAGAATTTCAGCTATGGCCGGCACGGTCTCTGGTTTTGCTGACGTTACCGTCGGTCCAATGATGACCACCCAGCTCACCGAAACGCATATCGCTCGCGGATGAAGCCGTGAGCGCCGAACTCTCGCGGAGAAAGACACTCGTCTTTTCCGTGATAGCGGTTCTGTCGCCGCTCATCTTGCTGGCAGTGCTCGAGGTCGGTCTCCGCGCAGCCCACTACGGTGGGGAGACACCCCTTTTCGAATCGCCGGAAAAGTTGCACGGTCTCTATTTGGTGCCGGGGAGACGCGTCGGCGCGCGATATTTCCCTCGAGCCAAATCTCCGCCCTCTCCGCCATTCGACGCTTTTCTCGTGCGCAAGCCAGTGCACGGAATCCGCATCTTCGTCATGGGGGAGTCGGCTGCGGCAGGTTTTCCGTATCCAGCGAACGGCGCCTTCTCGAACGTCCTGGCCGACGCGCTTCAGGATGTTCTGCCGAGTGACACGGTGGAGGTAGTTAACCTCGGCATCGCCGCGACAAACAGTTACACCATCGCCGATCTCGCGCCCGAGGTAATTGCGCAGCGACCCGACGCGATACTGATCTACGCCGGACATAACGAGTACTACGGCGCGCTCGGAGCGGGATCCACGGAGACACTGGGCGCGGTGCCCGCCTTCGTTCGCTTGTACCTGAGGCTCCAGCGATTCAAGACATTCATTCTCCTCCGGAATATTGTCGGAATAGGGTTTGCTGCCGCGCACGGGGAATCGCCTTTCGCGACGCCCGATCCACATCCGAGCAGGATGGAAACCGTCGTGCGCGATCAGCGCATCACTCTCGGAGGCAAGGTTTACGAGCGCGGCAAACGACAGTTCGAGAGCAACCTGCTCGTTGCGCTCGGTGCGTTTCAGCGCGCAGGCGTGCCGGTCTTCATCGGAAGCACGCCGAGCAATCTGCGAGACCAGAAGCCTTTCGGTTCCCTGGCATCGCCAGCGGACAGCTCCGCGGCAACCGTGTTCGATTCCGCCCGCGCCGCGCTGTCGCGAGCCGACATCGAGCGAGCTCGACTCCTGTTCGCGCGCGCTCGCGATCTTGACATTATACGTTTCCGCGCCCCGGGAGAGTTTCGGGAGATCATCAAGCGCGCCGCGACAAAAACCGGGGCGCACTACGTTCCGTCCGAAGAAGCGTTCGACTCGGCCGCCCGATACGGGATACCAGGCCAGGATCTCTTCCTGGAGCACGTCCACCCGAACGCCGGCGGATATCTTCTTCTCGGACGCACTTACTTTGAGGCGTTGCAGCGCGCGGGGTTTCTGGAAAGAGCAGAACTCAGGCGGCTCGCCAGTTGGGACGAATACGCGCGCAGGATGGATCTCACACCGCTCGACAACCGGATCGTTTATCACACGGTCAAAACGATCACAACACGGTGGCCATTTCTTCCCGTGAACGCGCAACAGAATTATCGCGCCATGTACCGGCCCACCGATTTCACGGACAGCCTGGCCTTCGCGGTCTCGATGGGCGTGATGACGTGGGCGCAAGCCAAGCTTGAGACAGCGCGACGATTCGAAGCTCGTGGTCAGGTTGACAGTGCCCTTGCGGAGTACGGCGGACTTATCCGGCGAGAGCCCCACTCAGAAGCAGGATATCGCCTGGCCGGCGCGGCTCTGCTCGACGCGAAGCAACCGCAGCGCGCGCGTCCATTCCTGGAGAAATCGTACGCGATCGAGCCGACTCCATTTACCGCTTATGCGCTTGGCGTCCTCGCCAGACAATCGGGTGACGCGCAGCACGCGATCGCGCTTCTCGAGCAATCGTTGTCGCTCTCTCCGAATACGCCGGCGACGTTGTACCAGCTCTCTATCACCTACGCGGTAGCGCACGATCTGGGACACGCGCGCGCCATCGCGGCGCGACTGGCAATGGTCAGTCCACAGTATCCGGGCCTCGTGTCCCTCGCATCCGCGCTCGGCATGGGCGGCCCATGAGGCGGCGGCGGGATCCGGCGCGTGAATTCGCGCTTGTAATCGCCGTCCTTGCAGCGCTGATCGGGTTAGCGCCGCTAATTCACAGAGAAGGTCCACGTTTCACCGCGCTGGGCGTGACGATCATTCTCCTCATGATCGGGCTATTCGCTCCGCAGATTGTCAGTGTGCCGGCGCGCGCCTGGCTGGCTTTGGCGGCGCTTCTCAACCGCACAGTATCGGCGGTGGTCCTGGCGATCATTTATCTCGTCGTGATAACGCCGACGGGCCTATACAGGCGCATTTCCAGGAAGGACGCGCTTCAGCGCAGATTCGATCCCGCGGCGTCGACGTATTGGACAGATCGGGAGGAGCCGAGCCCGCGCGCAGAGACCCTTCCCCGCCAATACTGATCCGCACGGAATGAGAGTCCTTGGCATTTCCGCGTTCTATCACGACAGCGCCGCCGCGCTGATCGAGGACGGGCGGATCATCGCAGCGGCGCAGGAAGAGCGCTTCAGCCGGCGACGGCATGACGCGCGATTTCCCTCATCTGCTATCGCCTTCTGCCTGCAGTTTGCGCGAACGAAGGTCGAAGACGTCGACATTGTCGTTTTTTACGAGAAACCGTATCTCAAGTTCGAGCGGTTGCTCGAGACATACGTCGGTTTCGCTCCACGCGGTCTCGCATCCTTCGCGAAGGCGATGCCGCTCTGGGTCCACGAAAAGCTTTTTCTTCGCCGCTTCCTGGTGAAGGAGTTCAGTGAGCTTTCCGAGAAGATCGACTGGGACAGCCGGCTCATGTTCTCCGAGCACCATTACAGTCACGCTGCGAGCGCGTTTTTGCCCTCGCCTTTCAGTGAAGCCGCAATTCTTACCGTCGACGGCGTGGGCGAATGGGCGACGACATCGCTGGCGCTCGGAAACGATACGCGGATAGAGATGTTGCGCGAGATTCGATTCCCCCATTCGCTGGGCCTTTTGTACAGCGCTTTCACTTATTATCTCGGTTTCAGAGTGAACTCGGGTGAGTACAAGGTGATGGGGCTCGCCCCGTATGGGAGCCCGACGTACCGCGACACGATCCTGGGGAAGCTGATCGATCTCAAGGATGACGGATCGTTTCGGCTCGACATGTCCTACTTCGACTACGCGACCGGGTTGCGAATGACAAATGACGCCTTCGCGGAGCTCTTCGGAGGCCCGCCCCGCACCCCGCGGGAGCCGCTCACTCAGCGCCACATGGACATCGCGGCATCGATCCAGTCCGTCCTCGATGAAGCGATGCTCCGGATTGCCCGCGATCTTGCCGCGCGTACCGGCCAGACCAAACTGTGCATGGCGGGGGGTGTCGCGCTCAACTGCGTCGCGAACGGAAAGCTGCTGCGGACGGGCATCTTCTCGGACATCTGGATCCAGCCTGCGGCGGGAGATGCAGGCGGTGCCGTCGGCGCTGCGCTTGGCGCGTATCATCTCCTGCGGTCGGACGGGGTGCGGCGAGTTGGGGCTGAGGCAGGACCCACAATGGCTTTCGACGCTACTGGTACAGCCAGGGCTGCATCTGAGAGCAAGAAGATGGACGCAATGTGCGGCTCGTTCCTCGGACCTGAATTCTCCCAAAGCGAAATCGAAACGCGACTCGCTGCGCTGGGTGCGTGCTACAGCGTGCTGTCAGACGATACTCTCATCTCGACGGCGGTCGACGCTCTGGAGCGCAAGGATGCGCTCGGGTGGTTTCAGGGAAGAATGGAGTTTGGTCCCCGTGCGCTGGGCGCTCGGTCGATTCTCGCGGACCCGCGGGACGCCGGGATGCAGTCGAAGCTCAATCTCAAAATAAAATTCCGGGAATCGTTTCGCCCTTTTGCGCCCGCGGTTTTGCGCGAGTCGCTAACGGATTGGTTCGACCTGGATGTGGACAGCCCGTACATGCTTTTCGTCGCCGATGTAGCGGCGCGCCATCGGATTCATGCGCCAGCCGCAGCGGGAAATGCGTCGGGACTCGAACGCCTCAAGATTCCTCGATCAGACATCCCCGCGGCGACGCACGTGGATGGCTCCGCGCGCATCCAGACAGTGCACCGGGAAACAAACCCACGGTTTCACGACCTGCTTTCCGCGTTCGCCGCGAGAACCGGATGTCCGGTGCTGGTCAACACCAGCTTCAATGTCCGGGGTGAGCCAATAGTGTGCACCCCCGACGATGCGTTCCGCTGCTTCATGGGAACTCGGCTCGACTCTCTGGCGATCGGAAATTGCTTTCTCCGCAAAGCCGATCAGGACGATTCGCTGGGACGGCAGTACGAGCAGAAGTTCGACGCTGACTGAATTCGGCACACTCACGAACGTGGGTGCGGCGGTATACCTTGGAGAGCCATGAGCATCCTTCGCACTGCGGGCGAGCTCTTCGAGTTCATGAGACACCGGAAGCGGCTGTGGCTGCTTCCGCTCGTGACAATACTTCTCGTCGTCGGCGGATTGCTCGTGCTGGCAGAGGGGTCCGCGCTCGCGCCCTTCATCTACTCGATTTTCTGAATCTCTCCGCGCCGAACGCGAAAAGAAAGCGGGCGCGTCACTCGACGCGCCCGCTTTTTTTAAGACTCCTTCCTGCTTCGCGCCGGCAGCGAACCCGGCGCGAATCTCGTGTCACTGCGCCGGGAACGTGCCTCCGTAAGTGTAGAGCGCTTTGCGGAGAACCTGCAGCTCCTTCGCGGGAACCGGCATTTGATGCGGCGTCAGGGGTTCCAGCCCGTCGATGCGACGCCGGTTGAAGAACACCGCATCACCCAACCCCATCAGCTCGATATCCTGCTCGTACTGCAGCTTCGTGAGCAAACCGGCGACTCCATCCCCCGCCGTCGCCGGTGGCAATCCGCCGCGGCCGACTCTGGTGTTGTTAATCAAATTCGCGGCGGCGGTAAGGCTCCCCCCGCTCCTTATCAACCCTTCGGCCCACAGCAGGTCGTTCTCGGTCGCCGTTATCACCGGGTCCCTACCGAATGCGCCCCCCGTTCCGGCCGGATCACTGAAGGAAGCGTAGTCATACCGAATGTGCGTGATGTTGCTCTGGTGGTACATTCCGCGCGCGGGTCGGAAGATGTTGAAGCCGCTCCAGGCGAAGTCGGTGCCTGCATTGGCCGTCTTGGGGATCGTGCCCCAGCCGGCTACGTCCGCAGCCGTCCCATACGATCCGTCACCCAGACGCTTATCGGGCGAGTTCGGCTGCGGGTTGCCAGTGGGGTTTGGCCACGGATCCTTCTGCGTCACCGGGTCCAGCATGTGAGCGACGCGCGTATGGACTCGCTCCGTCGT
>DASWGL010000049.1:0-5770 GCA_036393735.1 Gemmatimonadaceae bacterium
CGAACCAGTCCGTGCGTATCGGAGATGAGTCCAAGCACGTGCGTATCCGAGAGAGGCATGACCCCTTCTATATATTAGGAGTGTCATGCCATGGCCACGACTCGCGTTCCGATTGGCGTTGCGGGCAACACGCCGTCCGCGACTTGCGATCGATCTGATCCGGATCACCTGGCGATTCAGGTCCAACAACTGGTACCGGCAGTTTCCGTTTCTTCCATTGCCCGATCCTACGTATCTCCGCTGGCGTATGTACACCGCTTATGGTGACTACGACGCCGTGCCTTCCGTCACTGACGTCGAGCGTTATGCCCGTTGGGCGAGTGTAAACGAGTGATTGCCCCAATCGCTGAGGCTTTGTCCCTCGAACACTTGCTCAAGGCGCAGGCGTACGGCCTCGGCTTCGACCTCGTCGGTATCACTTCGCTCGGTGCCATGGAAACGGCGGACGCGTTCGACTCATGGATCGAAAAAGGCTACGCGGGCGAGATGGACTATCTCCCGCGAGGGGCGGCGAAGCGCCGCGACTCGAGGCTGCCCGTTGCCGGCGCCACCAGCGCTATTGTGGTCGGTTTGAGCTACGGCGGACGCGAGCCGAGCGGACCCGTTGCCCGTTACGCCCGAGGGGACGACTACCACGAAATCATGACGGCCAGGCTCGAGGATTTGCATCGCTGGCTCGAGTCGGAGCTTTACCGACCGATCGGTGGAAAGGCTTATGTCGACACGGGCCCCATTCTCGAGCGCGATCTCGCGCGTCGCGCGGGGCTCGGATGGTTCGGGAAAAACACGAATCTCATCAATCCGCGTATAGGGTCGTTCTTTTTCATCGGCGTGCTCCTCGTCAATCTCGATCTCGTGTCAGACGCGCCATTCGACGCGGATCGATGTGGCAGCTGCACTCGGTGTCTGGACGCCTGCCCGACCGATGCCTTCGCGGGGCCGGGCGTGCTCAACGCCACCAGGTGCATCTCTTATCTCACCATCGAGGCGAAGGGCGCGATTCCGCCAGAACAGCGCGAGAAGATCGGTGGACTCATCTACGGCTGCGACGTCTGCCAGGATGTTTGTCCATGGAACGTCCGATTTTCCCAGGACGTTCGCGAAGAGGCGTTCCGCCCGCGCGATGTTCTGGACGGCGACACGCGAGCGGTTGCAAGGAGAATTCTATCGATGGATGACGACTCCTTCCGCAGAGATTTCAAGGAGTCCCCGATGAAGCGCGCGAAGCGGCGCGGACTTGCACGCAACGCAGCAACAGTTCTCGGTAATATCGGAACGGCCGACGACGTGGCCATTCTCGTCGCGGCACTCGATGATCCAGAGCCGCTCGTGGCCGAGCACGCGGCATGGGCGCTCGAACGAATACGGAGCAAAACGCCCGCTAGCTGACGCCCGGATTACAACACCATCGTGAGCTTGCAACAAACCGGCGGCGGAATACGTTCCAATCAACAGAGCTGATGAATAAATCGTTCAGAGATATTCCAATCGTTCTTGCTCTCGCGCTCATCGCGGCCGCGACAGCATCAGCGCAGAACGCGCCACGCTATACGGCAGCGGATGTGCGTTTCATGCAGGGGATGATCGGGCACCACGCGCAGGCGCTGGCGATGACGGCGCTCATACCAGCCCGCACGTCCCGCCAGGACATTCGATCCCTCGGCCAGAGAATCGAGGTTTCACAGAAAGACGAAATCGCGATGATGCGGCAATGGCTGAAGGACCGTCATCAGCAGGTTCCGAGCAGCGACGTATCACACGATCACCAGGCCGCTGCAGATCACTCCATGAACATGTCAGGCATGGCGATGTCAGACACGCTCATGCCGGGGATGCTCACCGCCGAACAGCTCACGGAGCTGGCAAAAGCGAATGGCGACGAGTTCGACAGGCTCTTTCTAAAGGATATGATCCGCCATCACGAGGGAGCGCTGGCGATGGTCGCCAGCCTCCTCGGCACCACCGGTTCCGCACAGGAGGCGGAGGTTTTTCGCTTCGCCTCCGAGGTGGATTCCGATCAGCGCGCCGAGATTGCGCGCATGAACGCTCTTCTCGATACGCTAGGTCCCACTGGCGCAAAGACGCACCGTTGAGCAAATCCAGTCTGAACCACCATACCCACACCCGGAAAAAACGTAAATGACACCGAGATATACGTTCCCGACTTCGTCTGCTCGACGGAGCATCCTTCGTGTTCGGCATCTACTCGTACTTGCCGGGTCGCTTCTCGCGGCGACCGCCGGAGCGCAGGGCGATAGCGTCGCCATCAGCCACGATGACCCGCGCATCGGACTCCGCGCCGGCTACCAGGATGCCGCCGAAGTTGCCCGCAATCTAGAGTTGGTTGGTCACGGCGCGCGGCCGCAGAACTTCGGGAACGCCCAGAATCTTGGCGATTTCGCTTTCCTCAACGGCGACCTCGCGTTCAAAGGGAACCTGGCGTTCCAGGGCGGATTCAACGGCTTCCAGGTCTGGGACATTTCCAATCCGAAAAGCCCGACTCTCCGCACATCATTCGTGTGCCCCGGCGGTCAGGGCGATCCCTCCATTTACAAGAATCTGTTGTTCTTCTCGGTAGAAGAAACTCGTGGACGACTGGACTGCGGCACCCAGGGTGTGACCGACACCGTAAGCGCCGAGCGTTTTCGCGGCGTCCGCATCTTCGACATCAGCGACCTCGATCATCCGAAGCAGGTGGCCGCCGTACAGACCTGCCGTGGATCGCACACGCACACGCTGGTGATCGATCCGAATGATCCGGACAACGTCTACATCTACGTCTCCGGTACCAGCGTGGTTCGATCGGGTTCCGAGCTGGCCGGGTGCGCCCGCGGCGCATCGCTGTCAGATACAACTACATCACTGTTCCGGATCGATATCATCAAGGTACCGGTCGCGGCTCCGCAAAACGCTCGGGTAGTCAACTCTCCGCGGATTTTCGCGGACTCTACAGGCGCTATCGCAGGCTTGTGGCTGGGGGGTGGGCATGGACCTGGAACGCAGACGACCACGCAGACGAACATGTGCCACGACATCACGGTCTACTCGGCTATCGGACTCGCGGCTGGCGCTTGCTCGGGAAACGGCATCCTGCTCGACATACATGACCCGGTGCATCCGAAACGAATCGCCGCCGTAATCGATCCGAATTTCGCATACTGGCATTCAGCGACGTTCAACAATGACGGGACGAAGGTGCTGTTCAGCGACGAATGGGGCGGCGGTATGGCGCCGCGGTGCCGCCCAACCGACAAAATCACCTGGGGCGCGGACGCGATCTTCTACCGGGCCGGCGACAAGATGACTCCGGCCGGCCATTACAAGCTGCCGGTTGCACAGACCGATCAGGAAAATTGCGTGGCTCACAACGGCTCGCTCATTCCGATTCCGGGGCGTGACATCATGACCCAGGCCTGGTACCAGGGTGGCGTCTCCGTGTTCGATTTCACGGATCCGGCGCACCCGAAGGAGATCGCGTTCTTCGACCGAGGACCGATGGATTCGACCAAGCTGCTGCTTGGTGGCGACTGGGGAACGTACTGGTACAACGGCCACATCTACGCCTCGGAAATCGATCGCGGCCTCGATGTGCTCGATCTCAAGCCGAGCGACCGACTGTCTCAGAACGAGATCGACGCGGCAAAGCTTGTGCGCTTCGATGTGTTCAATCCGCAGAATCAGCCGAAGCTGGTGTGGCCGGCGAGCTACGTGGTAGCGCGCGCGTACCTCGATCAACTCGTCAGGGACAAGGGAATTTCATCCGATCGATCTTCCGCCGTTGCGCGCGATCTCGCTCGCGCCGAGAAGCTAAAAGGCGCGAGTGAGCGAACGGCGCTGACGCAGCTGGCAACCCGGCTGGATCGGGACGCCGGCACGGCATCGGATCCCGCGCGCGTGCAGGCTCTCGCGGGGACGGTGCGAGATCTGGCCAAGAGATAGCGCTCGAGGAGCAAAGGCAGCCACGGATCGAACGGAAAAGCGCCGACGCCCTGAAAAGGGTCGGCGCTTTTTCAATGCTCTACGTTCTGGTCCACAATGCGATGACGCCGCAATTGGCAAACGGCCCCTGAAACTCGGGCGGGACATCGATTGCGTGGGTGTATACCTCGATCCCTTGGAGAGCCATGGGATTCACGATGTCGTCGATCGATTCGCCCATTAGCGGGAACCGGCTTGCGTCTCCCGACATGAGCTTCCGGAATCGCTGTCAGGCTTTTCGCCGATGACGTAAACGCTGCGGCGTAGCCCACAAGAAGCGGCGCTTCACATAGCAGCGGGCGCTATTGAGTTCAGCCCAAGGGTCTGACATCAGGCACGAGATCCCGCACAGCGTTCCGCAGATAGGCCGCGACGTCGTTCTCATGGGTTGGATCCCATTCTTCGGCCAGCTCCGCCAAGTGGAGACGTCGCGCCGAAACAAGGCGCTCGAGCACCTTGCATCCGGAGGGGGTGAGCTCGGAATGCGTTGTCGAATCCACGCGCGGTATGGTGACTAGTCCGCGCCTTCGCAGCTCTTCGAGAGCAGCCTGCGCACGCTCGGGCGGAATTCCGCGGCTGCGCGCGAGCTCGAATGGTGAAACCTTGGGCTCGCGCTCGACCTGTACGAGGAGCCAAGCCGCGACCGGACTGAGCGTCTCCCCAGCGCGCGCGACGATCATCGCGATGTGCGCGCGTTGCACATCACGATCGGCGAGCGACGAGAGAGCAGCGTACAGATGTGCGGCGACGGCGTCCTCGTCCGATGGGCGGGCAAATGCCTCGCCAGCTTCGTTTCCCGCATCGCGTGCCGACGCCGCGACGGTTGCGCGAAGCGGGCGCTCAGGCAGGAACCAGGCGAGGACAAACCCAATCCCGCACACAACGGTGGCGACGAGGAACACCCTGTCGAGCGACGCCGTGAACGCGTCTGCGTACAGGGCGCGAGTGGAAGATGGGAGCTGCAACAGTGCTTGCACGCTCATGTTGCGCACCCCTCCAGTCGCGGCAGTACCCGGAGGCAGCAGGCGAAGGAGATTGGCAGTCAGTCGCCCCGCGAATATTGCTCCGAGGATCGCGGTGCCGAGGGACCCGCCGATCAACCGGAACAGCGTCGCACCGGAAGTTGCAACTCCGAGATCGTGGTAGTCGACGTCGTTTTGCACCGCGATCACGAGAACCTGCATCACCATTCCGAGCCCGACACCAAGGATGAGCATCAACAGCGACGCAGTGACGTTCGTGCTTTCAGGCGTGAGGCGCGACAGCAGAAAGAGTCCCACCGTCATGACGGCGGTGCCGAGGAGCGGAAATATCTTGTAGCGGCCCGTCCGGCTGATAAGCTGGCCCGACATTATCGATGTCACCAGCATGCCGCCCATCATCGGCACCATCTGAATTCCCGATCCGGTCGGACTCACGCCCTTGACGACCTGCAGATAGAGTGGGAAGTAGGTAACTGATCCGAACAGTGCGAATCCGACGATCAGTCCCACTACGGAGGTCACTACAAACGTCCGCTGCCGGAAAAGGTGCAAGGGCAGCACGGGCTCGGCCGCTTTGCGCTCGATGACCACGAAAAGCACGAGTGACAGCACCGAAACAGCAATCAGTCCGATCGACATCGGCGATGACCACGGATACGTCGTTCCGCCCAGATCGGACAGAAGCGTAATGCTGCTCAGCACCACGGCGAGTAGCCCGGCGCCTGCGTAATCAATCGCGCGAGCCACCCGTGGTGAGGCCGAGGGCAGCGTCACGGCCAGCACCACCAGCGCGGCGATGCCGACCGGAA
>DASWGL010000050.1:0-2707 GCA_036393735.1 Gemmatimonadaceae bacterium
TCATCCCCGCTGGCTCTACGTGCTTCCGAACGGCGACGTGCTCGTCGCTGAGACGAATGCGCCGAAGAGGCCGGATGACAACAAGGGAATCAAGGGATTCTTCTTCAGGTATTTTCAGGCGCAGGCCGGTGGGGCCGTGCCCAACGAAAATCGCATCATCCTGCTGCGGGATGCCGACGGGGACGGAATCGTCGACACGCGCTCCGTATTTCTATCCGGGTTACACTCGCCATTTGGGATGGCGCTCGTCGGCGATGCACTCTATGTTGCGAACAGCGATGCGATCGTTCGCTTCCCCTATGTGACGGGCGCGACGAACATCGTCGCGCCCGGAGTCAAAGTTGTCGATCTGCCCGCCGGGCGGATCAACCATCACTGGACGAAGAACGTGATCGCCAGTCCCGATGGGACGAAGCTCTATGCATCGGTCGGCTCCAACAGCAACGCGATGGAGAACGGAGTCCTGCACGAAACTGGACGGGCGGCAATTTGGGAAATCGATCGAGCAACGGGCAGGCATCGTGTGTTTGCCAGCGGCCTGCGGAATCCGGTAGGTCTCGCATGGGAACCAGAGAGCGGAAAGTTGTGGGTCTCCGTGAACGAACGGGATGAGCTGGGGAGCGATCTCGTCCCCGATTACATGACATCGGTGCGTGACGGCGGATTCTACGGCTGGCCGTACAGCTACTACGGCAGGCACATCGATTACCGCATCGAGCCGCAGCGTCCGGATCTCATCGATCGCGCCATCGTCCCCGACTACGCCCTCGGATCGCATACCGCGTCGCTTGGTCTGACCTGGTCCGGGGCGCGAGCGATGCCCCCGCGCTTCGTGAGCGGCATGTTCGTCGGGCAGCACGGATCGTGGAATCGCAAACCCTACAGCGGCTACAGGGTGATCTTCGTCCCCTTCGAACACGGGGCACCTAGTGGAAAGCCGATCGACGTGTTGACCGGCTTCATTCGGGAGAACGGAGACGCGATGGGGCGGCCAGTTGGCGTCGCGATCGACAAGCAGGGCGCGCTCCTCGTGGCTGACGACGTCGGCAATACCATCTGGAGAGTCACCCGCTCGCCTCAGCGTTAACCCCGCGAGACTGTTGCGCCAGTATGAAAGCTTCCGGCGATGGGCTGGAAAGCAGTCAGCTCCCTGCTTCAGTCTTGTGATGCCAGTCCTCAGCGCACCGAACTCAGACTTGGCCGATCAGCTTGAGGTGCATCTCATCAAGAAACCGATGTCCGCCCGTCGATTTCTCGCCCCTCGATTTCACGCGCGTCATCACCAGGCGATCCTTCGTCCGAGTCATACCGACGTAGAGCAACCGCCGAGCCTCTTCGAGATCCAGTTTTCCCAGCACCCCGTTTCGCGGCGTTGGAATGAGCTGCTCGTCCTCTACGCCCACGATGTACACGCGCGAGAATTCGAGTCCCTTGGTTGAGTGCATCGTCAGCAGATTGACACGACTCCTTTCTGTCTCGGCTCCATCGTACCTGGACAAAACCGCTCGCTCGAGAAACGTGCATATCTGCTCGGCCAGCTCGCCGTTCGCGCAGGCATCGATCAGGCGGCGCAATCTCCCCATCGTTTCCGGATACCGTTTCTCGGCCGAGCGCTCGGCGCGCAGCCGTAACATCAGTTGATGCCCGCCGAGGAGCGTGATCAGGTCGTCGACGGTCGGGAGGGAGGCATCTCCACACAACTCACGCTCCGAGGCATAACGATCGAGACAATCGCTGTGGCGCCCGAGCGAATAAGCCGGAATGAACTCGAAGATTTTCCGCGCCTCGTCGCACAGTGAGTCGCGATCGCTGAGAGCAAGGGCGATCCCGAGCTGATCGAGGAGATTCACGAGCGCCGTCTTGCGGGCATACTCGAGTCTGGTCTCGCTCAGCAATGGAAAAAGTTTCGCGAGGGTGATGCAGTCGTCCAGCGCGCGGTGGGACTTGCCGGTGGCAACGCCATAACGTTTGGCGAGGTGCTCGAGCCGTCTGCTGGTGGCGTGCAACGTTCGGGCGAGGGGCAGCGTGTCGTACGTCGAGAAGTCCGTTCCGCCCGGGAGCTTCGCCGCCATTCGTCGCAGGATCGGAAAGTCGAACGTGTAGCCGTTGTGCGCGACGAGGATGTCCGAGCCGCAGAAAGCACGGAACTCGGGCCACATCGTCTCGAAGTACGGTGACTCCGCTACATCCTCTTCGGAGATGCCGTGCGTCGCCTGCGCGCCGAATGTGATCGGCACCCGCGGCTTCACCCGTGTCTGGTACTCGTCCACGACCCTGCCGTTGCGCACGCGCACCGCGGCGATCTCCACGATCTCCGCGCCTTCGACATCCTTGCCGGTAGTCTCGAGATCTACGGCCGTGAAATCGCGAAAGGTACTGGCGAAGGATCGGGTGCGCACGAGCTGCGCTGTCTTGAAGAGCCCAAGGCCGAATCCGAGCGATGGAAAATCCTCAGGCGTGATGCGTTGGGCGCCGGCGCTCGGCGCTCCGCCCAGAGCAACCGAACGGACGCCCATCTCCATCAGCATTTTCTTGGCAGCGATCTCAGAGAGGTATGGCTCTTCGCGAGGGCATCGAGGTTTTGCAGCGCGTAATAGCCCCGCCAGATTTTTTTGGCGTCCCCGTGCTCGCGCGGCAGCGTACGAGCCATGTGCACCAACTGCTCGACAAGGGTGCGTCCGGTCTCTTCCGCCCACGCGCGGGCGCT
>DASWGL010000051.1:0-2095 GCA_036393735.1 Gemmatimonadaceae bacterium
AAGTCCCCTCACGAGCGCTGCGGTGCGCTCGTGTTCGAGAGGATGTTCCTGGATCACTGGCAGGTGGGCTTCGGGACACCGAAACCGTATGTTGATTGTGCCTCTTGGGCAGTGAATGCAACCTCAGACTCATCTTCGACACTTTGAGCCTGAACTCGGAGGACGAAACGCAGATTGTCTAATGTTTTTTGGGGTTCGCATGGATGCGCGTGCGAAATGTAGTGTCACGAAATACCCACGATAAGCCGTTCTCATACGCTTCAACACGATAAAACTGCGCTATACTCGGATGACACAGAACCCACGTGTTCATCCGCACGCAAACCAACGGCGACCGGACCTATCTGCTGCTCGTCGAAAACGAACGGATCGACGGCCGACTGGTGCAGCGCGTGCTCTATCGGCTCGGGCGGCTCGACCAACTCCAGGCATCGGGCCAGCTCGATGGCTTGGTGAAGAGCCTCGGCCGGTTCAGTGAGAAGCTGCTCGTGCTCGACGCGCATGCGCGCGGCGAGAGCCTTCCCACGCAAACCGTCACGATCGGGCCCGCCCTGATTTTCGAACGGGTGTGGCGGGAGTGCGGCATCGCCGACGTACTCGCCGAGCGGGTCGGCCGCCGGCGCTTTGGGTTCTCGGTCGAGCGCGCCATCTTCCTGACGGTGCTGCATCGCCTGTTCGCCCCGGGCAGCGACCGCGCCGCCGAGCGCTGGCGCCATGGGTACGCGATCTCGGGCACTGAGGACCTCGACCTCCATCAGCTCTATCGCGCCATGCGGTGGCTCGGGACGCCCTTGCCGAAGGCGCAGCAACCCGGCGCGACCCCGTTTGCGCCGCGCACCACCAAAGACCTCATCGAGGAGGCGTTGTTTGCCCGGCGCCGCGATTTGTTCAGCCAGGTACACGTGGTGTTCTTCGATACGACGTCGCTCTATTTCTACGGCGCCGGTGGCGACACCGTCGGGCGGCATGGCCATTCCCGCGATCATCGGCCAGACCTTCGCCAGATGGTCGTCGGCATGGTGCTGGACCTCGAGGGCCGCCCGATCTGTACGGAGCTGTGGCCGGGGAACACCACGGATGTCACCACCCTGATTCCCGTCGTCGATCGCCTGAAGCAGAAGTTTCAGGTGGAGGAGGTCTGTGTGGTCGCCGATCGCGGCATGATCAGCGCGCAGACGATCGATGCACTGGAGGCGCGCGGGTTGACGTACATCCTGGGCGTGCGGATGCGGAGTTCGAAGGAAGCCCAGGCGATTGCCGGGACCGATGCGGGGCACTATCGCACGGTGTTTCCACGTCGCACCACCGCGCATGACCCGGCCCCGCTCCGCGTGAAACAGGTCTGGCGCGATGACCGCCGCTACATTGTGTGCTTCAATCCGGACGAGGCGGAGAAGGATCAGAAGGACCGCGCCGCGATCGTCGCTGCGCTGGAGAAGGCGTTGACTCAGGGCGACAAATCGCTGATCGGGAACAAGGGGTTTCGACGATTTCTGAAGACGCAAGGCACGCGGTTCGCCCTCGACGACGCGAAGATCACCGCCGACACCCAATACGACGGCAAGTGGGTGCTGCGCACCAATACCGGTCTGGCGATGGACGTCGCCGCTCTCGCGTATAAGCATCTCTTTATGGTCGAGGCGATCTTCCGCTCGATGAAATCGCTCTTGGAGACGCGCCCGATCTACCACCAGAAGGATGAGACGATTCGCGGGCATGTCTTCTGCTCGTTCCTGGCCCTCGTGATGCGTCAGGAACTCGAGCGTCGACTCGCGGAGCAGGCCTCGCCGTTCGAGTGGGCCGATATCGTCCGTGACCTCGATTATTTGCAGGAAACGACGATCACCGTGAACGAGAAGGCGTACGTGATTCGGAGTCAGGTCAAAGGGACGGTCGGGAAGGTGTTTCAAGCCACTGGCGTCGCGATTCCTCCAGCCATCCGACCCGCCTGACGCCGCTACGCTGGCCCACCGCCGCGGCCCGGGAGGCGTGACACTACACAAAATTCGCGCCCGTAAGTCCTTGGAAACACAGCACTTCATTTTTGAAAGTGTCGAAGATGAGTAATAGCCTATTGCATTTGGTAACTTTATTT
>DASWGL010000052.1:0-3631 GCA_036393735.1 Gemmatimonadaceae bacterium
CGTCGTGTCGCTTATCCACCTCAGCTACGACCAACTACAGCTTTACCTGGGGCCTCTCGCCGCGCTCGGGGTCGCGACCGAAAGCGAAGCGCCAAACCGCCGTTCACAAGTGGTGACAGCCGGCGGATTTACGCTTGCGGCCGCCGGCATAGTGTTCCGATCGGGCTTTCGCTCTCGTTTGATGGAGTCGTCACTCTCGTTTCTGCCCGTCCAGGAAATCTGGGTGACGCTGCCGACGCTTATCGTACTCGCGATCGTTGGGTGCGTCCTGGCTCTTGATCGACATCCGCCCGCGCTCGAGCCAACGAAGTGAGACTGAGCGTACCCGCAGGTCCTCGAGTCGAACGTGGTGTCCTCGCCGTGGGCGTGCTGTTGCGGTTGTACCTGGCCGTGGTCAACCGCGAAGCGAATGATGATCACCTGAGTGTCATCCGGATCATTGCGTTCCAGCATCACTTGCCCCGTCTGCGCGAAGCCTGGGAGGGCTTTCAGCCAAAGCTTTATCACGTGTCAGTCGCGATGCTCTGGATCCTGAGTCCGTGGCAATCCTCGACTGCACGCATTTTGATTGCGCAGTTGGTCGCTTGTGCGGCCGGCATTGCCACGCTTTTCATCGTCCGAGCGGCTCTGATCCGTCGCGAGGTATCGCCGCCAATTCGACTGTTGGCGTTCGCACTCGTTGCCCTCAATCCGTCGCTCATCGGACTCAGCGCGCAGGCAACCAACGACTCGTTCGTGATAATGTTCTCGACCTTGGCGCTGGACAGGGCCGTCGAGTTCTTCCGCTTGGGCGCGCGGCGGGACTTCGCCCTTATGAGCGCCTCGGTCGTTCTCGCCTCGCTCTCAAAGGGCAACGCCCTCGTGGTTTTCGTGGCGATCACGGTGACACTTGTTCACGCGATCATGCGGCGGCAGGCTATCCCTGGGCTGTCGAGACGGCCAGTGATGGCTCTCGGCGCCATCTTCGTTACCATCTTTATTGTGTTCAACGTCGCGCTGGGTTCATATCGGTCCAACCGGGAAGACACCGGGAACCCATTCTCAATAAACGGGGACCCGGCGCCGATACCCCACCTGATCAAAAGAACCTATGTGTACCGGCCTGGCGTTACGTCGATTGCGGATACTTACTTCACGTTCCGTTTCGTCGACATGCTCGAGCATCCCATGATTACCAACGGCGTCGATGTCTACCCCCTGCACCGGACATCATTCTGGTCGCAGCTGTACGGACGTGCGCACCTCACCCACTTCGCGCAGCACCCACCCTCGTGGAGAAACACGAGCTCTCTGGTCGTTACTGTCTCCCGTCTGATCCTGGTGCTCGCTCTCTTGCCAACGGCGCTCCTGCTGGTGGGAATGCTCCGCGCTGTGGCGCAAGTTACGACGCCGACCTGGAAACGCGCATCTCCCCGTCGAGAGACACTCGACCAGGAGCTTCTCGCATTTACTGCCATGGGCTTCGTCGCGTTTATCGTCGTGTACTCACTCAGGTATCGGGATTTCTCGACAATGAAAGCGGAGTTCCTGTTTCCGGGTTTGCTTGCCTACGTGTTCTTTTTCGCGGATGAAGTCAGGCGGGCCGCAAAACAGTATAGTCGACAGCACCGCCTGCGACAGGTCGCCGGTTGGATGTTCGCGGCACTCCTCGCGCTGTACGTCACGGACGTCGTGGTGCTAGCCGTTCAACTCACGTGAGTCAGCCGACCTTTCTCACACCGCCGTCCGCAGTGGACTGGACACGCCTCGACACGCTTCTTGTCACGGTTCTCACCGCGTTGGCGGGCGTGTTGCGCTTCCGCGGCATCACCAAGGTGCGCGATTTGGTGTTCGACGAATTCTACGCGGCTGACGCCTGTCTTTACGTCCTGGGCCCGCATGGTCACTGTTTTACCAGCACGGAGATCAGCGTTGCGCATCCCCCCTTGGGAAAGTGGCTGATCGGGGTTGGCATACGGGTGTTCGGTTTCACTCCGGCCGGGTGGCGGGTTGCGCCGCTGGTTGCAGGCACATTGAGCGTTACCGTCCTGTACTTGTTGGCGCGTCGTCTGCTTGGCTCGACGTTGGCCGCTTCGCTCGCCGCGGGCCTCCTCGCCTTCGATTTCCTCCACTTCGTGATGTCGCGCACCGCGATGCTCGACGTCTTCGTGGTATTCTTCGGAACACTCTCATTCCTCTGCCTGCTGTATGACCGCGACCGCGATGATGCGAGGGAACCGAGTTCGCGTCGCCCGGTGCTTCAACAGTTGCGTGAACGGCCATGGCTGCTGGGTGCGGGGGTCGCGGGCGGCGCGGCCATCGCGTGCAAGTGGTCGGGGGCGTATCTCTTGGCCGCGGTCGCGGTGCTCGCATTCGTGAACGGGGCGGCCCGCCGGCGCGAAACGCATCGCCATTGGCATGTCGCGCGCGAAGAGGGTGGGCTTCTGTTGATCGCGCTCCTGCTCCTTCCAGCAGTCGTCTACGTCGTCTCGTATGTCGGGATCTTGGACGGCAGGCTCTTGGCCTGGCCATGGGAACACGGATCCTGGACACAGGCGTTCTTCGCGCGCCAACATTTCATGCTCGAGCACCACAGGGGTGCGCTCTACACCCATCCATACAGCTCGCCCGCGTGGTCATGGTTGTTAATCAAGCGTCCGGTGCTCTTCTATTTTCACAATCTGGGTGGCGGCAGTTACCAGGAGGTCCTCGCGCTGGGAAACCCGATAGTGTGGTGGAGTGGCCTTCTTGCGCTTGGTGCGACTACGTGGCGGCTGCTGCGTCAGCGATCCATCCGAGCGCCTGAGACGATCATCGTCGCCGGCTTTGCTGCGGGGTATGTCCCGTGGCTCCTCATAACGCGGCAGGAGGCGTTTCTCTACTACGTTCTGCCCGCCGTGCCCTTCATGTGCCTCGCACTGGCGCATGTGGTTGTGAGCATCTCATCGCGTGGCATCCGTGCGATCGCCGTCGGTGGCTTGATCGTCGCGTCGATCGGCATGTTCGCCTTTTTCCAGCCGATCCTCGTCGGCAGCAGGCAGAGCTACCGGCAGTGGGAACGGCGCATCTGGTTCAGAGACTGTGGGCTCAGCGTGTCCGATGTCCCTATGAAGCCGGTGACCCGCCAGGTACCTCCACCCGCGGGATGGTGCTGGCTTTGAAGTCGCCGGCTCGCTACGCTCGAGAGATTCTATGGACCCTTCCGCTCCGATGAACGAGCGCGCGTACGTGCTTGAGCGCCGGTACACACTCTTCGTCCTCTTTGCCCTCGGCCTCGGGATCCGACTGGTCCTTGCTCGTAACAGTGTGGGTCACTCGTTCGACGTTGGATTGTTTCGCGAGTGGTCGGATCGGCTCGTGCAGCGTGGAGCGGCGCACTTTTACGAGCCGGGATACTTTGCTGACTATCCGCCCGGCTACCTTTACCTGCTGTGGGTGCTCGGCAAGGTGTCACGGCTAATGCGAGGCGAACCACCATCGGTCGCGGTGCTGAAGCTGCCGGCCATCGTTGCGGACCTTGGTGTTGCGATGTTTTCGTCGTTGCTCGCGGCGCGCATTTCTCCCGGACGTTTGGTGGGTCGGATGCCCTTAACAGCCGCCGCCGCGGCCGCAATCCTACTGAATCCCGCTTTGATTCTTGTTTCAGCCGTGT
>DASWGL010000053.1:0-2235 GCA_036393735.1 Gemmatimonadaceae bacterium
ACCGAACACAAAACCTCCAACGCTGTCCGCGATCGCCGACGCGTGCGGCGAGCTGGGTGCGTTGCCGGGCGTGACCGCTAGAATCCGATAGTGTGGCAGAGCACCACCCGAATCCGCCAGCGTACCGACTACACCACCGAAACCAGGAGCGAGGGAAGGACTGCGAGGCAACTGCGGCGCCGGTCCTTTCGCACGGACGTGCGTCGTGCAGCCCCTGGTCATCATCATCACATCGTTTTGATTGGCGCTGCGGCAAGCGCTGAGGGCGAGCGATGCCAAAACGAAAACGGCGCGGCTAGAAATCCCGCCCAAGGGTCCGCAGCCGCCGCCTGATCCTGCGCGGGAGGAAGAACGCCGCCGCCACCAGTATCCGTTCGAGATCCAGCTCGCGGAGCTGGGCGGGATCACCCATCCAGTGATCCTGAATCACAGTGCGTCCCGCGTTTGCGATGAGCCGCTGGAGCGCCAGGACGAGGACGAACAGGTCATCGATCTCACCGAGGAATGGGATGTAGTCGGGAATGAAATCCATCGGCATCACGATGTACGCAATCGCGCCCGCGACGAGGAGCTTATCGGTGTTCGAGACCCGCCGGTCAGTCAGCAATCCGCCGAGCAGCCTGAGAAAGTTCGGCAGCTCTTTCACCGTCGACATCAAGGTGCGCTTGGCGCCCGCGCGAGACGACGGGACCGATGGGCCATCCGCATCGCGCTCCTCGCGCGCGCGCGTCTGGGCGCGCGACGATGCCGCCGACCCAAGCCCCGCCGCACCTGTGGGGCGCCGCTTTCGCGAGGAAGCCGTGCTGGAACGTGCGGGTTGACTCTTCACTTACGCTGATCTCCCGGCGGCGGTTGCGGCGGAGTCTCGCTCGAAGGTGATGCGGGCGGTGTAGTAGTTGCACCCGGACCGGCCGGACCCTGCGGCGGCTTCGAAGAAGTCACCGACGACACAACCCCGGCAATCTCCGTTGCAACTGACTTGCCAGCGTTCGCCACGTCCGTGACGACGCCAACCGCCTTGTTCATCACGTTCATCGTTCCGCCGATCACGCCGGCCGACATCCTCCCGGCTCGCAGCGTGTCCTCCACTCCCTCGGCGAACCGCTTGAGCGGATTCGGCGCCGTCGACACCTTCGGTGCGTACTTCGACTCCAGAAAGTCGATGTAATCGAGGATCTGATAGATCTTTTCTTCAGGGAGCGTGTCGAGCTTCCGAATGAGCCGTTCACGCAGGATATCGTTCATCGCACTTCTCTCCTTTCCTGCTTGTGTCCTCACTCCGTTAGTAATGTCCCGACGTCCTGAACTCATGACTATCAGCTACGCTTCTGACACCTCGCACCCGTTCAGTTGCACTTGCAGTTCACCCGCCCCCCCGCCACCGCGCCCTTCTTCCTCGTACATCAATATGCACGTAATTCGTGCTGGAATGGCCGGTCGTGTAAATGCCGAGGCCCCCGACAAGCTCCGGGTGCTTCAGCTCGACGATCTCCACCGCCAAACCTACCATACGGCTGTCGATCGCGGTGATTTTCCCGTCGCCGTTGGCGTCTATCGCAACATCCGCGGCGTCGCCGTACTGGTGCTGGCTGACGCTTGCCGCGCGCTGGACCCTTCGGTTGTGCTCGGGCGCGCGAAATCCGGAATGCACGTCGATCTCGATGTCGGCAACCGCCTTGTCGCCGTGCCAGCGCGCGATTTCCTGGATGACGAGCTCCAGCTTGTCCAGCAGCTTCGGATTCACTGCCGCGTAGCTCGGCCACACTCCCTTCTGGTCGTGATTCAGAAAGTCACCGACACGCAAATGCTTGGTAATCGGTATATCGACGTCGGCGGGCGAGATCTCGAGAAACCCTGAGGGCGGAGGCGTCTTTCCGCGCATGCGTTCCGCCAGATAAGTCCCGATGCGATAGCCGTGGAGCATCGCACCCTCCTTTTCCTCGAACGGGACGAGAACGGCGAGCGTGAGCCCTTCGACCGCGCGCTTCTGTCCGCTCTTGAGGAGCGTGAACCTGTAGAAGCCGGCGTTGGGCGGCGCGATGACTCTGTCTCCTGTGAGCGGTTGCGCCGCGGTAGCCAGCGTCGAATCGCCATTTCGGATCCACGCGTAATAGAGCGCGGTAGGATCGCCGTGGACGTCGAGCGGATACGATATCTCCTCCGTCGGCATCGCAAAGGCGACCTTCAGTTCCCCACTTGCTCCGAACGCGCTCGCGGACGGCTCCGCATGGGGAA
>DASWGL010000054.1:0-3691 GCA_036393735.1 Gemmatimonadaceae bacterium
CGAGAAAGACGCCGTGTCGCTGCTCCTTCCACCACTTCGACGTCGCGAGCGTCGGCGCGCGTCGCTCGATCTCGCGCGACAAGGCGAGAGCAGCACGCCTGACTTCTGTAAATGTCCATCGCTGGTGGATCCGAACGTTGACGTGCATGCCACGCGAGCCGCTCGTCTTGGGCCAGCCGCGCAAGCCCATTTCCTCGAGCAGATTCTTTGTCTCCATCGCCACGCGACGGACGTTGTCCCATTCGACGCCCGGTCCGGGGTCGAGGTCGATGCGCAGCTCGTCGGGGTGATCGAGATCGTTCGTCCGCACGGCGTGCGGATGCAGCTCGATGCAGCCGAGGTTCACGATCCACGCGAGTCCGGCCGCATCGTCGACGACAACTTCTTCAGCGGTGCGTCCCGACGGAAAGGACAGTGTGACAGTCCTCAGCCACTCCGGACGATTCTCCGGCGCCCGCTTCTGATAGAACGGCGGGCTCTCGGCGCCATCCACGAAGCGTTTGAGCATGCTCGGCCGATCGCGGATGCCGGCGACAGCTCCGCTCGCGACAGACAGGTAATACTGAACGACATCGAGCTTGGAGAGCTTGACGTCGCGCGAAAAGTAGGGCTTCTCCGGATTGGTGACGCGGACCTCGCGTCCGTCGATGGAGAGAACTTCCGCCGCCTCTTGTTTTGCCATCGTCGCGTTTACCGGGAGAGATTGTCGTCGAAGCAACGATTACCATCGCGCAGGGTCACCGGCGCCCCTGCGGAACTTGACGAAAGCACGGCCAGCGCGCGATGCCACGGCGCCCTGATATCTTTCGGCGATCCCATATGCAGTCTATGGAGCACCCAACTCCCTACGCCGAGCTCAACGCCGTTCTCCACGAGTTGGTCGCCAGCATTAGACGGGCCGTTGGCAACGACTTCATCGGCGCATATCTGCAAGGTTCATTTGCAGTGGGAGATTTTGACGAGCACAGCGATGTGGATTTCGTCATCGCGACCAGAAACGAGCTTTCCGAAGATGAAGCCGCCGCGCTCAAGCGAGTTCACGATCGGATTTACGGACTCGAGTCTGAATGGGCCCGCCACCTCGAAGGGTCCTACTTCCCCGTCGCAATTCTGCGCAGCGGTGAGCGGTGCGGCGAGCCACTCTGGTATCTGGATCACGGAAGCAACCGGCTGATCAGATCTGATCACTGTAATACGCTGGTGGTTCGCTCGGTGGTACGTGAACGCGGAATCACGCTTGCCGGGCCAGATCCGACAACGCTGGTGGATCCGATCAGCGTCATGGCGCTCCGCCGCGAAATCAGCAATACCATGCGCACGTGGGCCAAAGAGATCTTGGAGCAGCAGCAACGATACAGGAACCGCTTCTATCAGGGCTACATCGTGCTGAGCTACTCCCGCATGCTGCACGATCTCGTCCGAGGGCGGCCAGGTTCGAAGCGCGAAGGAGCAGAGTGGGCAAAGGCAACTCTTGGGACCGAGTGGTCAGCGCTCATCGATCGCGCGTGGACCAGGCGTCCGAATCCGGCCGTCGCGGTCAGGGAACCACCACGTCCGGCTGACTTCGAGGCCACTTTGCGCTTCGTAAAGGCGGTACTGAGCGAGAGCGAAGCGCATGTGGCTAAGCTGCCTGAGTTATGACGAGCGCGTCTTAACCGTCAGCTCGGCGGTGCCGATTCGCTAACCGTTTGCTCGTCGTGATGAGCAGCAGCAGGCCGTCGATCGCGCACGCCAATCGCAGCATCAGCACGCGCCAACAGCCGCTTGTCGTCAATCCGCGTCGCCCAATCCGCGAACGCCGCGGTTGGTCCTCGCCACTCCATTTCATCGACATTGGCGAAGAGCGGCGCATCAGTTCTCAGGGTCGCGAGTGTCTTGAACAGAAGCGCGCGATCGCGCTCAGCTCCCAGTCTCTCTGGGGGAAATGACTCGATCGGTCCGTACCGGTTTATCAGATTCGCGGCGGTGCTTTTACCGATCCCGGGAATTCCCGGATAACCATCCTGCGCGTCCCCGACGAGGGCGAGAAAATCCGGGATGAGAGCCGGCTCGACTCCGAACTTCGCGCGCACGGCTTCGGCGTTCCGGACCTGCATCCCTTTACGGATGATCTGGACGACGCGGTCGCCGCGCACGCACTGCGCGAGATCCTTGTCGTTCGCCCAGATGCAGACTTTCTCGACGCGTTGATCCTCCGCGGCGAGATGGGCGGCCGAAGCGAGACCGTCGTCGGCCTCGAGCTCGATCATTGGCCAGACCGCCACTCCCATTGCGGCAAGCGCCTCCTCGAGCGGGAGAAATTGCGCGTTGAGCACGCGATCGATTCCCTCCCCCGTCTTGTAGTCCGGCCAGAGGTCGTTCCTGAACGACTCGATCACGTGATCGGTGGCAACGCCAATATGTGTGGCGCCTGTCTCGATCATCTCCAGCACTGAGTGCAACACTCCAGCAACGGCGCCAAAGGGTTTGTCCTTCCCTTGGTTCCAGCTGCGCTGGCCGTAGAAGTGGCGGAACAGCTCGTAGGTGCCGTCGATCAGATGAACGATCATTTCTTCTGGCGTTTTGGTGCGCGCTTCAACAATTCGCGCATGCGCAAGAGCTCCTTTGCTGACAGCCGATGTTGGTCCACAAGATGAGCGAGGAGCTTGATCGGCGATCCGCCATAGATCTTATCCAACACTCGGCTCAGCGCGGACTCTCCGGCTGCTTCGGGTTCGATCGCGGGAAAGTAGACGTGCGTCTTCCCCTCCCCGCGCCGATGCGAAACGTAACCCTTGATCTCGAGCGTCCGAATCATGCTGGAGATGCTCGTGTACGCGAGGTGCGGGTCGACCCGGTCCCGGACTTCGGTCACCGTTGCCTCGCCGAGGTCCCAGAGCACACTCATTATGTCCAGCTCGCGCTGGGTTAGATGGAGATCCGTCATCAGGGGAGGAAGTTTACCTCGGTAGCACGCGCAACGCGTAGTTCGGGACCGTCGTCGTTGTGCCCGATGTCATGGCGTGGGATCCGTGCGTGAGTACGGGGTGCGGCATCAGCAACACGATGGCCAGTAGACCGAGGGCCAGCGCCGGCAACAGGAATCGCTCAACATGCCGGAGCGGCGTCGGTGCAAGGAGTACCGTTAGTCGGCGCTCCAACGTCCCCAGTCCTCCGAGAAGCGATGGTTGGAGACGCAGACCCCGGCTCGGGGCCTGCGCAACCTTGAGCAGCAGCTCTCCGTACGCGACGGCGTCGCCGAGTCTCGATACTACCCGGTTGTCGCAGTCCATCTCGACCGCGAGGCACAGCCGACGCAGCTGCCACCACATGGCGAGATTCCACGGCATCAGGAGTAGCGGGAGCGACGCCACGAAAAGAAGGCGCGCGTCGTGCGCTCGGCGGTGCTCCTCCTCGTGACGGAGGACATATTGCCGCTGCGCTCCCGGCAGGGCGAGCACCCACCGTGGGACGAGGACGCGTGAGTGCCACAATCCCACTGTGGCAGGCCCGATTGAGTCGGTGATGACCACCGGAATGTCGTCGACGATTGCAGGTCCATCAGCATTGCCTCGCCCCCTGCGTGACACGCTTACCGCGTGTGACACCCGCCATGCATTGGCCAAGCCCCATAAGAGCAGCACCCCGGACACGGAGAGCCACACCCGATTGATGGCCGTATTGTACGATTCGATATGCGCCCACCATGCGG
>DASWGL010000055.1:0-11469 GCA_036393735.1 Gemmatimonadaceae bacterium
AGGGCTACAAGGATGTGAAGGATCCCAGCGCCTATGTGGCGCTCGATCTCGTCGAAGACAAGGGCGCGAAGACACGCCGTCGCATCCTTCTCTGGACCACGACTCCGTGGACGCTCGTCTCGAACGTCGCGCTGGCGGTAAACCCGGCGCTCGAATACGTCGAGCTGCGGAAAAGAAAATCTGACGCCGGTGAGACGGTGATCCTCGCCCTCGCTCGGACTCCCGCTGTTCTGGGGGACGATTTCGCAGGCCGCTGGGAAACGGTGGGCTCATTTCGTGGCAGCGATCTAGTCGGCAAACTTTACAAGCGGCCGCTCGACTGGGTCGCGTACAAGGAGGGCAAGCACGAAATAATCATCGGCGAGTCATTCGTCTCAGCCGACGAGGGAACTGGAGTCGTACACATGGCGCCTGCGTTCGGTGCTGACGACTACGCGGCGGGCCAGCGCAATGGATTGGCGTTTCTTCAGCCCGTGAATCTCCGCGGCGAGTTCCCGGAGGACATGCCGCTGGTGGGCGGGATGTTCGTGAAGGATGCGGATGCCGTCATTCTCGAAGAGCTGAAGCGCCGCGGGGTGCTCTGGAAATCGACGCTGCACGAGCACGCGTACCCGCACTGCTGGCGCTGTGAGACGCCGCTGCTTTATTACGCCCGCACTTCCTGGTTCATCCGCACGACCGAGTTCAAGGATGCGATGCTGGTCCGCAACTCGCGCGTCGACTGGCATCCGGCCGAGACCGGATCCGGTCGCTTCGGAGAATGGCTGACCAACAACATTGACTGGGCGGTCTCACGCGACCGCTACTGGGGCACTCCACTCCCCATCTGGGTGTGTGAGCGGGACGATTCGCACGCGGAAGCCATCGGCGGATACGCGGAGCTGTCGGAGAGGTCCGGTCTCAAGCTCGGCGCCGACTTCGACGCGCACAAGCCGTTCATCGACAGCTACACCTGGGCGTGCAAGTGCGGCGGCACGATGAGGCGCACACCCGAAGTGATCGATGCCTGGTTCGATTCCGGGTCGATGCCCTTCGCCCAGTGGCATTTCCCATTCGAGAACCGCGACAAGTTCGAGCGTTACTACCCGGCGGATTTCATCGCCGAGGGAATCGATCAGACTCGGGGATGGTTCTACTCGCTGCTCGCGATCGCCACCGGTCTCGGTGATGCGCTTCCGAACAACCTGCTCGCCCACGAGGCGCACTCGCCAGTCGTCGGCGACACCGCACCCTACCGTGCAGTCGTCGTCAACGATCTCGTTCTCGACGCCGAAGGACAGAAGATGTCGAAGCGCCTCGGGAACATCATCGATCCGGCGTCCGTGATTCCGCGCTACGGTGCTGACGCGGTTCGACTCTTTCTCACGACCTCGAGCCAGCTCTGGACCCCGCGCCGCTTCGACGAGGCGGGAATCCGCGACACGGCCGGCCGCTTCCTGCTGACGTTCAAGAACGTTTACACCGGTATTTTCGCCGAGTACGCCAACTTCGGGTGGTCGCCATCAGACAAGGATCCAGCGCCTCAGAATCGTCCGCCCCTGGATCGATGGATTCTGTCGCGGCTTGCCACCGTCGAGCGCGAAGCAGACGAGCTACTGGGCCGCTATGAGGCTACCAACGCCGCCAAAGCGGTGATGGCTTTCTTCGATGAGGACGTGTCGAAGTGGTACGTGCGCCAGAGCCGCCATCGCTTCTACGACGTCGATGGAGAGGATAATCGCGCGGCCTTCGCAACCATTCACGAAATCATTGCTGTCACGTGTCGGTTGCTCGCTCCCTTCGCACCCTTCATCACTGACTGGGTGCATCGCGAGCTCACCGAAGGCTCGGTACACCTGGCGCCTTTCACGCGAAAGACCCCTGGGGCGATAGACGTCGATCTGGAGCGCGCGATGGGGCAAATTCGGACGCTCGCCACGCTGGGTCGTGCGGCCCGCGAGGAAGCAGGTGCCAAGGTGCGTCAGCCCCTCGCCCGACTCGTATGTGTGGTGCCTAGCCATGGCAGCGCGTCGAAGCCAGCCGCGGGCGTGTTGGAGGAGCTTAGCCCGCTACTGGCGGCCGAGCTCAACATAAAAACCGTCCAATTCATCTCCAGCGCCGACGATCTAGTAACTTTAAAGGCTCGACCGAATTTCAGGTCGCTGGGTAAGAAATTCGGCAAGGACACACCGCTCGCCGCCGAAGCCGTGCAGGCTTTGAGCAGCCAGGCGCTTGCCGAGTTTGAGGCCGGGAAGGCGTTGTATGTGTCGGTCGGGAATGAATCGCGGGAGCTGAGCTCCGAGGATCTGACGGTCGTCCGGACAGCTTCGGGCGACATGGTGGTGAAGGAGGAAGGCGGCTATTTTGCCGCCCTCGACTCGGTGGTAACGCCTGAGCTCCGCCTCGAAGGTCTCGCACGTGAGGTGGTAAGCCGCGTTCAGCGGTTGAGGAAAGAATTGGGTTTCGCCGTCAGTGATCGCATCACGCTCCTCGTTGGGGGTAGTGCGGAGATTCAGGAAGCGGTGAAGGCGTTCCAGAAATGGATCGCCGATGAGGTACTCGCTCTGAAGGTCAGTGTGGGCGAAAAAATCGACGGAACACACGCGACGCATACGTTCGACCTTGATGGGCAGAGCGTTGAAGTCGCCTTGGAGAGGGCAGGTTAGATGGCACCGGCAGCTAGCAGCAAAAAAGCAAACGCGATTACAAAACCGAAGGCGATGACAAAAAAGAGCCTGCAGCATTTCGAGAAGCGACTGCTCGAAGAGCGGAAACGCGTCCTGAAGGAGCTGGGGCACTACGACGAGACTTTCGGATCGACGCCGCAGGGTGCGGACGGCGACTTGAGCGCGTACTCCTTCCACATGGCCGATCAGGGCACCGACGCAATGGAGCGCGAAAAGGCGTTCTTGTTCGCGAGCCAGGAAGGCCGTTTCCTCTGGCACATTGACGAGGCACTCCGCCGGCTTTATCGCAATCCGGAGCAATTCGGCAAGTGTCACAATTGCGGGCGAGAGATCAGTTTCGAGCGACTCGACGCGCTCCCGCACGCCAGGTACTGCATCGAGTGCAAGCAGCGCGAGGAAGATGGAAAGCGCCAAGCCTAACCCGCCCCTCTTCTGGGGGACGCTGATCACGGTAGTGGCGGTCGATCTCGTGACCAAGTTGATCGCCGCGGCGAGCTTGTCGCCGCAGCACGTACCCCACGAGATCCTGGGCAATCATCTCCGACTTACGCTCGTTTACAATCCGGGCGCCGCGTTCGGGCTGAACCTTGGCATCTACTCGCGGTGGATATTCATGGCGCTCACCGCGGGCGCGCTCGTGATTCTGGGACGGCTGTACCAGGCCACACGGCAGGGCGATTTCCTGCGCACGATCGCGCTGGGGCTCGTCTGCGGCGGTGCCGTGGGCAACCTCATCGACCGCGTCCGGTCAGTGACCGGAGTGGTGGATTTTATCGATGTCGGGGTCGGCGATCTGCGGTGGCCGACGTTCAACGTTGCTGACATGGCCGTCAGCGTTGGCGCATTCCTTCTCGCCTGGGTCCTTTGGGGAGAAGAGCGATCTTCCAGCCCCGCCGTTGCAGCCACGCCTGTGTCGGATACGCCGGCGGAGAGCTAGCCCCTGAGCGACGTCAAAGAGTTTCCCGTCGAGGCGGACAGCAATGTCCGCCTCGATCTCTTTATTGCCAGCCGCGCCGAGCTTTCGCGAACCCAGGCGGCGACGCTGATCGCGCAGGGGCATGTGCTGATCGATGGACGGCGCGAAAAGGCGAGCTACCGGCCGGAGACCGGAGAGGTCGTGCGGGTCGAGATCCCGCAGCCCGAGAAGCGGACGATCTCGGGCGAAGACATTCCAGTGAGCGTGGTCTATGAGGACGAGTCGCTCATGGTGGTGGACAAGCCGGCAGGGATGGTCGTGCACCCCGCCCCCGGGAACTGGAGCGGCACACTCGTAAATGCCCTGCTGGGGCGGGGGGGCACTCTTTCGACCGAGGGCGAGCCGGAACGGGCCGGCATGGTCCACCGCCTCGACAAAGAGACCTCCGGCCTCCTGATAGTGGCCAAAACCGACCGGTCGCACCGGCTTCTGAGCGCCGCGATCTCCGCTCGCCGGGTGGTTCGCCGCTACGCGGTCATGAGCTGGGGTCATCTCTCGTCTGACACTCTCACGATCGACAAGCCGATTGCCCGCGACCCGCGAGACCGGAAGCGCATGGCAATCGTCAATAAGGGTCGGCCGGCCAAGACCGACCTCATACGCCTTGCTCGGTTCGATGCGGGGGAACTTCTTCGTGCCAATCTCCATTCCGGACGGACTCACCAAATCCGCGTTCATCTCGCGTCTATCGGCCATCCTGTCATGGGCGACGACGTGTATGGCGGGGGCGGAGGACGTCGTGTGGCCGGACTTCCTCCCAAGCGGCACTTCCTGCACGCGGCCTGGCTCGCGTTCAACCACCCAGTGACCGGCAAGCCGCTTGATTTCCGCTCTCCTCTTCCGGAGGATTTGCGCCGCGCGCTCACGGTGATCGCCGGAGAGCACGCCTTGCCGGACACAGTGGACCCGCTCACGGCGCTCAGATTTTATGAGTGACGCCGTCGCGCTGCCTCCAGAACAGGGCGTCGAGGAAGAGCCGCACGTTCCGACCCGCCGCCTGCTCGTGTTCAACATCGGCGGCAGCTCCTTCGCGTGCGACATGGACTCCTTTCGCGAGATCGTCGCCATGCAGCACATAACACGGCTGCCGGGAGCGCCGGACACCGTGCGCGGGCTCATCAATCTGCGCGGGACGATCGTCACCGTAATCGACGGCGGCAAGTCGCTCGGCAAACAGGCCCATGCTCGTGCGGAGGGACTGCTCCTACTGGTCGATTATTTCGACAGATGGATAGGAATCGGCGTTGACGATGTTCGCGACATTCAGGATGTACCGATAGATCAATTCGGGACCGCGGATCACGCGGAAATCCCGCTAGCGGGAGCCGTAACGGGAGCAGTCGAAATCGACGGGGAGCGGGTCCTCGTACTCGACATCAAGACAGTGGTTTTGCAAGTCATCGGACAAGGGAGGTAGGGTGAGCAGTACTGTGCTGGTTTGCGACGACGCCGTGTTCATGCGGACGATGGTAAGCGACATCCTTTCTCAGGCTGGATTCACAGTCGTCGGGGAAGCAGAAAACGGCAAACAGGCCGTTGAGAAGTATCAGCAGCTGAAACCGGATCTGGTGACGATGGACATCATCATGCCGGAGATGGGAGGGATCGAGGCGGTGAAGCAGATCACCCAGATGGATCCCGCCGCCCGGATTCTCATGTGCAGCGCCATGGGACAGCAGGCGCTGGTGCAGGAAGCGCTTCAGGCCGGTGCCCGCGACTTCGTCGTGAAGCCGTTCCAGCCGAGCCGCGTTCTCGAAGCCGTACAGCGGGTGCTGGCCTAGGTGGACACCGGTCGCTACGCCAAGCTTTTTCTCTCGGAGAGCCGTGAAAACCTCTCAGAGATAAACAACGCGCTCCTCGAAATGGAGCGTGGCGGGAGCGATGCCGCCCTGGCGCGTATGTTTCGCGCGGTCCACACGATGAAAGGCATGGGAGCCGCGATGGGCTACACTTCGGTGGGGGAGCTATCCCACGAGCTGGAGACCCTGCTGGACAAGCTCAGAAGCAGCGCCATCGTCGTCACGCGGCCGATCATCGACACTCTGTTCGCAGGTGTGGATTCGCTGGAGCAGGCGGTGGACATGGCAACCGCAGCGACTCCTCAGAACCTCGATGTGAAGGACATAATCGCCCGCGTCCGTCAGGCCGCGAGCGAGGAAGCTTCTCAGAGTTTCACGTCGGAGTTCGCCATCGTCGCCGTCGACAAGAACGTAGAGAAGAAAGAACCCTCTCCCGCTGCTCCGGCACAGAAGTCCCCGCGCCACATTCGCATCGATGCAAAACGGCTCGACACACTGATGAACGTCGTCGGTGAGCTCGTGATCGCGCGCGACCGCATCGCGAAGATCGCCGAACAGCTCGGTGACGAATCGCTGCTCGAGGCCACACTTCGTGCCTCGCAGATCCTGGCCACTTTGCAAAACGAGATCATGACGAGCCGCATGGTTCCCGTGTGGCAGGTGTTCGAGCGGTTTCCACGCGTGGTGCGCGACACCGCGCGCTCGCTGGGGAAAGAAGTGGAATTCAAGATCGAAGGCCGGGAGATCGAGCTCGATCGCTCCATGCTAGACGAGATGGGCGAGCCGGTTCTGCATTTGCTCCGGAACTCACTCGATCACGGCGTCGAGACGCCGGCCGACCGTGAGAAGGCCGGGAAGCCACGCGTCGCGACTCTGATCCTCACGGCGGAGCGTGACCGGGCTACCGTGCTCATCCGGGTGACGGACGACGGGCGCGGAATCGATCAGGCGCGGGTGCTGCCTCGCGCCAAGAAGCTTGGCATCATCGAGCAGGACACCACCGCGCTGTCCGAGCAGGAGCTCGTCTCGATCATATCCCGGCCCGGATTCTCGACGGCGGAAAAGGTGACGGAGATCTCGGGACGTGGAGTCGGATTCGACATCGTCGCCACCCGTGTGCGCGCGCTTGGCGGCTCGCTCGAAGTGCACACGGATGCGGGACTCGGCACCAGTGTAAGCATGCGTCTTCCTCTGACGCTCGCTATCTCGCGCGCACTCCTGGCAAGGGTCGACAACGAGGTTTACGCGATTCCTCTAACGCACGTACTCGAGACGTTCAGCCTCTCGCAGCCAATGCTGCTCGAATCGAAGGGAAGGCAAGTCGTCGCCATCCGGGACGATCTTTTCCCCGCTATCTGGCTCCGTGAGCGTGTCGGCTTGCCAGCGGCCGCCATCGCGGCCAGTGGCCAGGTCGTACTCATCGAGCTGGCGGAGCGGCGTGCAGCGCTCATCGTCGACGAGTTCATTGGTCAGCAGGAAATCGTCGTCAAGCAGTTCGACGGTGTGAATGCCAGCAAAACTCTCTTCAGCGGAGCGACCATTCTTGGCGATGGAACGCCCGCTCTCATCGTTGATGCCTCCAGTCTCCTCTGAAATGACCAATCCCCGCAACACCCCGGCCGGCGAGGGCAATACAACTCTCCTCAGCACCGCGCGTCTCGACGCGCTCCGCGAGGTTGCCAACATCGGCGCGGGCCACGCCGCCACCGCGCTTTCGACGCTGACCGGCACTCGCATCATGATCAGCGTCCCAATGGTGAACATCGTTCCGCCCGGTGATTTCGTGCCGGAGCTCTCCCCCGCTGTGGAGATCGTCGCCGTCCAAATGGCGATGAGCGGAGACATCAGCGGGCAGACAGTGTTTCTCCTCGCGATCCCGGCGGGTCTCAGGCTCGCTGAGCGAATGCTGCGGCGGAAGCGCGGAACATCCCAGAGTCTTGGCACGCTCGAGCAGTCGGCGCTGAAGGAAGCGGGAAACATTCTCGCCGGTGCGTACCTCACGGCGCTCAGTGAATTCCTCGACATGCGGCTGATGCTTTCTCCGCCATTGCTCACGACCGGCCGGACCTCGAAGGCGCTGAAAACGCTGGGTGACCACGCGCCGCAGGTCGAGAGTCCGATCCTTTGCGTGGAGACGGAATTTTTTCTCGAGGAGCCGGTGGAGAGCCTGCATGGATTCTTCCTGCTCGTCCCCGATCCGAAGGCCTTCGACGCCATCTTCCGCGCAGTGCGCGTAGAGTAGCACATGAGCGCAGCGGTAACTGCCCGCCCAACGGCAGCCGCTCACGGCGGTGAGATCGACATCCTGCGATCGTTCGCCCGCCGAATCGACCCTTCGGATGCCGGCGCGTACAATAACCTCGGCGTCCTCTACTTTCGAAAGGGACTGACGGACGAGGCGATCGTCGCGTTCTCGCGCGCGCTGGCTCTCGACGAGCGCATGGGCGTCGCCAGGCGCAACCTCGAGATCGCGTACGGCCAAAGCGGCATCCTCGAGCGCCGACTCCACGAGCTCGAGGAACGGCTGCGTGCCAATCCGGAAGACCTCGAGGCGCTCGTTCAGAGCGGAATCGCCGAGAAGACGGCCGGTCGCCTCGAGCGCGCGCATACACTCTTTCAGCGCGCGATCGAGCTCGATCCCGACAGCTCCGTCCTCCATTTCCTGCTCGCCGAAGCCCTCTACAACCGCGGACTCCACGAAGACGCGATGCGCTCGGTGAGAAGGTCAATCGAGCTGAATCCCGAGAACCCCGACGCGCTCTATCTGATCGGTTTCATACTCGGTGACCTTGGTCGCGGCGAGGAGGCGGCCGAAGCAAACCGGCGCGCAGTGATGCTGAATCCGACGCTCGTTCGCGCGCAGGCGAACCTCTCGCTCGAGACATACCGCCACGATGTGACTCCGAGTCACCAGCAGAAGACTCCTGCCAGCGCGCACATCACGCTCGGCCGCGCGCTGAGGCAGAAAGGCTATTTCCAGGAAGCGCTCCGGGAGTACGAAAAAGCGATCCAAGGCGGCGAAGCAAACGCGGAAGTGCTGCAGGCGATGCTGGAGCTGTATCTGCTGCAGCGCGATACCGGCGCCGCGGTCGCCACCGCCGATCGGTTCGCGCGCGAGTTCTCCCCGACGGCGAAGACATGGAACGGACGCGGCGTTGCGCTGCAGCTGGAGGGAAGGCACGCCGAGGCGGAGGAGAGTTACATGCACGCGCTGGAGATCGATCCCAGCTACGCGTTCGCCGAGAACAATCTGGGTGTCCTTCTCTGGCACAAGAATGACACGAAAGCCGCGATCAATTCCTTCCGGCGCGCGCTGCAGGTGCACTCGCCTCCGGTCGAGGCCCGTCTGAACCTCGCTCTCGGGTTGTTCAAAAGGAAGCACACGGAGCTGGCGCTGGAAGCGTATCGACAGGTGCTGAGCGCGGCGCCGCAGCACCCGGTGGCGTGGAACGGCATCGGCCTCATACTTGTCGAGCTCGAGAAGTACTCCGATGCGCGAAACGCGTTTGCGCGCGCGATCCAGGCAAATCCCGATTTTGCGGAAGCACACTACAACATCAGCTTCACGCTCTCCAACCTTGGCGAGTTCGAGGCGGCGCTCCGCGAGACAAAGCGCGCGCTGGCGCTCGATCCGATGTACACGCCGCAGAAGCTCGAGCTGGCGATAGAGCTCCCGCACGAGGAGATCAGGCTTACGGTCGCTCCACCGATCACCGAGCGGGATGAGACGGTCGACCATGTAGAAGACTTCCATTTCGATCCCGCCATCATCGAGGAGCTGTTCGCCGAGAAGCCGGTGCGTCGACTGACGCCGGTGGTACAAAGTGCAATGGCGGGGTTCTCGCTCGCTCGCGACCTGATCACCAAGGGCCTGTACGACCGCGCCCAGGCGGAGATAGCGCGCGTTCTCGCACGTGGTGGAGACAAGGTTCTCGGGTTGGTCCTTGCCGGCGACGGATTCGCGGCGCAGGGACTCCACGGAGAGGCTCTCGAGAGATACCGGCGCGCGCTGGACATGGAGGAGACAAACACCTTCGCGCGGCAAGGCACCGCACGGTCGCTGCTCGCGCTTGGTCGCGCCGAGCAGGCGCGACCATACGCCGAGGCTCTGGTTGGGGCTGGAAGCACCGATGTGAACCTGTTACTGCTGGCCGCGGAAGCCCGGGTGGCATCGCTCGACAATCCCGGCGCTCGCGAAATTCTCGTTACCCTCCGGAAGAGCGAGTCGCGAAACGCGAACGTGTTGAAGCGAGTCGGGGATCTTTACGGGGCGCTCGGTGAAGCGAGCGACGCGATCGCGGCGTACCGCGCGAGCCTCACGATCGACGAGCGACAGACGGAGACGAGAGTCGCGCTCGGACGGCTCCTCGCCAAGAGTGGCGACGATACAGGCGCGATCAGAGAGCTCGAGACGGTGCTCGTCACCGCGCCGAATCACGACGCCGCGGTGGTGGAGCTGGTGGGACCGTACCGGCGCACTGGCCGGTCGCGAAGTGCGCTGCCACGGATCGTGGCGCTGATCCGACGGGATGTTTATCACTTCGCGGCACTTATAGGGCTCGGCGAGATCCTGATCGACCTCGCGCGGGAGGCCGATGCCCAGAAGGCGTTCGAGCGCGTGCTAAGGTTCGATCCAAATCATTCCGAAGCGCTGCGGTACCACAGGCTGTTGATGCGAGGGCGGATCTGATGGCGATCGAAGGACCGCTGCGCGAGCTTGGCATTCACGACGTCTTCCAGCTCCTCGACCTGAGCCGGAAGACCGGGACGCTACGCGTGTATTCCCCCGAAAGAAATAATGAGGGGAGTGTTTATTTCGACGCGGGAACGATCGTCGCGGCGACGATGAAGAGCAACCCGCACCTTCTCGGAACGATTCTCGAGAGATCAGGCAAAGCGACGCCGGCGGATCTCGCGCGCGCTACCGCAATGCAGCGCGCCGGGGACAAACGCAGAGTCGGCGAGATTCTCGTCGCTCATGGAATCGTGACGCCGCGCGACATCGATCGCTTCATGAGGCAGCAGATCGAGACCGTGGTATTCGATCTGATGTCCTGGTCCGAAGGGTTCTTCTCCTTCAGCGAGGAGCCGCCGCGTCCCATTCGCAAGGACATCGCCGTGCGGGTGAGCACGGAATCGCTGCTCATGGAAGGTGCGCGCCGCATCGACGAGTGGTCACGCATGGCCGACAAGATCCCGGACGCCCGCGTGATCCCGCTCCTCGCTCCGCTCGACGACGGGCCGGAATCGTTCATCGATCTACTTCCGCGCGAATGGGAGGTGCTCTCGATCATCGACGGCGAGAGGAACCTGCACGAGATCGCCAAGCGCCTCGTGCTCGCCGAATTCGAGGTTGCAAAGATCATCTACGGAATGCTGAGCACCGGGCTCATCGAAATCGCACCATACGAGAATGACACAGCCAAGGTCTGAGTCGGCGCGGACTCTCTTCGCCACCGCGATCGGCGACGCCGAGCAGACGGCGCTGCTGCTCGATTCCTCCGGCACGACCCTGGCCGGGAGCTATATCGACCAGCGGGGGCGCGACATCTCCGGCGAGATCGGCGCCGCGTTGAGCGGAGTCAGCACGGAGGTGACGAGATCCATGCGTCTTCTTTCCATTGGCCGTTGGACCGCGGTGGTGGTAGAGACCGACGCAGCGACGATTGCCCTTGCGCCAGCCGCGGACGATGCGGTCGTTCTGCTCGCGTCCTCCCTGACGGTTCCGCTCGGACTGGTGCGCCGCGTACTGACGCGCTCGGTCGCGCTCGCGATCAACTGGATGCGGGGTCGCGCGTGAAAGCGCTCGGTCAGGTGGTCGCCACGCTATCCCACGTGCCGGGTGTCGTCGTGGCAATGGTCGTCGGCGCAGTCGACGGACTCATCATCGAGACGAGTCCGCTGATTGGCGTTGGCCCGGGAACCCCCGACACGCGAAAGCATACCGCGGCTCTGGCCGCCTATCTTTATTCCAAGGTGACTCGCGCGTCGGACGCGGCCAGGCTTGGCACGCCCGCGTTCATGCGGC
>DASWGL010000056.1:0-3605 GCA_036393735.1 Gemmatimonadaceae bacterium
ATCAACGTTGGTGAGCGGAGGACAAGGGTTGTAATGTCCAAAATCGCGTCATCACCTGACGAATCTGTAATTCATGGATGGTCAGTGACATGGGCGGGTGCAATAGGATGAAGATAACTCCCGAGTAAGTCGCGACCTCGCCATCACGGCGCTGATCGCCGCATTTTCGCCGACATTTTCGTCTGCCGACCGCCTTCGGGCGAGATATTTCACACGGAATCGGCGCCAGCCTCCAACCACTCGCTGAGGGCGCGGAGCGATTCGCCGCGCCGCGTGGAGCACAGCTGCTCAGCGGCCCGCGCCAGCAATAAGGCCTGATCGAACGCGCCGCGAAGGACGGCGCGCCGGGCCGCTTCCCGCAATCGCCAGGCCTGCAGCGCCAGTCGCATGATCGGCTCCAGGTTGGCACCGCAGCGCGAGCAGACCCGCGCACCGCGAAATCGCGCCTGACAGACAGGACACTTCAACGCTGGCCTTCGATGAAGAACAGCAGTTCCTCGAGCGAACGTGCCGCGCTGCTCGCCGCAGTGTCATCACGTGCAGCGATTGCCATCTCGATCTTGTCGTGCAGCTCGATTGCTTCCTCGCGATCGTCCGGATGCATCTGATCGAACAATCGACGGGAGCGCTCGAGCAGCGAGCCTAGGCAATGGTCCCCCTCGCCATTGGACGAATTCCGCTGCGGCTCAGCTGCCGATTCCGCAGCGCAGGGAACGGCTCGATCGGTCTCATCGCAGGCGGTCTCTTCGTTCTCGTCCCCTTCGCCAACCTGTCCGCCGTCGCATTCGTCCATCTCCTCACCGCGCATTTCGTACAGCTCTTGTATGCGGCGCTTCGCGGCGGCGATTTGCTCGGCCGTTTTCGCGCGCAGTGCGTTGGCGATTGTGACGTGCTTCGATTTGCCGGTCTGCTTCTCGACCGCCGTGACTTCGAGGATGCCGTCGAGGTCAAGACGCATGCGGCAAAGGACCTCGTTCGGCTCGTCGGTCGGCGTCAGGCCTTCTACGCGAAAATCCCCCACCAGGAGGTTCTTCAGTGCGTCGTCGTCCTCGCCCTGATAGATACGAATATCTACTGCCGTCTGATAGGGATAGACCGTCGCGTACCGTTCGGTCCGCGTCAGCGGCAGCGGCGTATTCCGATGGACGATCGGGCGATAACAGTGGGGATAAGGAACGCCGCCGCGGTCGCCGAGAAAGGAGACGCCGAATGAATAGGGCGAGACATCGACCAGGACGCGCTCGACCGCATGGCCACCGAGGCGCGAGGCAAGAACGCCCGCGCCGAGCGCCACGCACAGGTCCGGATGCACCTCCTGGCGGGGCTCCAGACCAGTGCGTTCGGCAAGCAGCTGCGAGATCAGCGGCGTCCGCGTAGAGCCTCCGACCAGTACGACCGCATCCAGATCGCGAGATGTCTTGCCAGCATCCTGCAATGCTTTCGAGGTGCTGTCGAGCGTCGATTCGACGAGCATACGTATCATGGCCTCGTATTCATCGCGTGACACCTCCACATCCAGATGGAGCGGCATCCCGTTCGCGATCATGAGCGCCTCTTCGCGCACCTTGACGTACGGCTCGAAGCTCAGCTTCCGCTTTGATTCTTCGGCGGCCCACCACAGTCTGGCTCGCGCGGCGGCGCTTCCGCGCGGATCGACGCCGTGCCGCTTCTGGAACGTCTGGGCAAGATGTTCGGCCAGGAGGTCGTCGAAATCGTCTCCACCGAGTCGATTGTTGCCGTGGCTCGAGAGGACTTCGGTCACGTCGCCTTCCGTCGTCACCACGGAGACGTCGAATGTCCCGCCGCCCAGATCGTAGATGAGCGCGGTGTGCCGTGACCCGTCCCCGTAGCCGTAGGCGAGGCTGGCCGCTGTCGGCTCGTTGAGAATGCGCACGACCTCGAGGCCGGCGAGCGCGCCGGCCTCTCGCGTTGCACTGCGTTGCGCGTCCGAGAAGTACGCCGGTACGGTGATGACCGCCTTCTGTGGACGCTGTCCCAGAGACCGGTCCGCCCACTCGACAAGCTCACGCAGGATCAACGCGGAAATTTCTGGGGGAGTAAACCTCGTGTCCCCCAGCAACACGGTTTCTTCGTTGCCCATCTTGCGTTTGATGCTGCGCACCGTCCGTTCCGGGTACAACGCGTGTTGATTTCGCGCGGCTTCGCCGACGAGCAACTCTCCCGTCGAGGAGAGGCCGACGCACGACGGCAGAATCGGTGTTTCGCCGGGGCCCAGCACGCGGATCTTGCCATCGACGAGCGCGGCAATCTCCGAGTTAGTCGTGCCGAGGTCGATTCCAACGACGAGCTCACTCATAGTCTCCTCGTACTGAAACTTTCACCTGTGCCGGCCGGAACACCTCTCCATTCCACTCGTACCCGCTTCGATACACTTCGAGGACAGTGCCTTCGGGAGCATCGGACGAGGCGCGATCGACGGCGTTCATCCGCCGGGGATCGAACGGCTGTCCTCGACACACGATCTCGTGAACCTTGAAATCAGCGAGGACCTGGTCGAGGCGCTCGAGGCCAAGCTGGTACCCCGTCGTCAGCGCTGACAACGTCTTGATAGCCGCCTCTTTATGGCGTGCCTTGAAGAACCGACTCAACCACTTGTGCGGCTGGTTCACTCGGAGATCGGGTTCGACTGCACGAACGGTTTCGAGGCCGCGATGGAGCGAATCGCGCAAATCAATCAGCGCGCTCAAGATCTCTTTCCGGCACCGCCGCTCCGCGTCGCGCTGGACGTCCCGTTCGCGCTCGCGATATACAGCCCGAAGTGCCTCCGCAGCGCGCCCCGCTCCCGTGTCGAGCGTGCCTTGCAGCTCCTTGAACGCCCGACCCTGAAGCTTGATCTCCTGTGTCAGCGCCGTTACAGCAGACCATACCGCGTACGCGTCGTTCGGCTCATCTGGCTTCCAGTCCGGATCGGCGTTTGCGTCCGTACATGCCGCCAACAGGCCCGCGTCAATGCCCTCCGGTGGAGCCTCCGCTGAAAGCACAGCGTCCAGCCAGCGTTCGAAGCGGCGGACGATTTCGTCCCGGTTCATCGGATCAGTCGCGTCCGACCGGGTACTCGCCTCCGCCTGAAGGATCGCGTCGGCCTGGACCGTGGAATCGTCGCTCATTTCGCTTTCAGGACATTGAGCCATGGACCTGGCCCGACAAACCGACGCGGAGCTGAGGTTTCGGCAAACACCGTGCTGAATGGCGCCACAGGATCGACAGAGAACAGACGATGGCGAATGCGGGCTCGCGGATCGCGCAGCTTCTCGTACGCATTGCGGATCTTCTCGAACTGATCGGGCGATCGATCCGGCGGGCATTCGCGCACTCTGGCCAGGTACGCTGCACGGATTTCATCGTCGGACGCGTCGGGTGAAATCCCGAGGATTTCGAATGGATCCATGTCGTCCACGGTCATTCTCGGAGGCGCCTCTTCCGCCGTTTTCGAGGCAGCATGCCTTCGAACATCCGGGCCTTGAACTGCTCGAACGACTCCCCGCGGCGGACGGCCTTCTTCACCTCTTCCAGCAATAGGGCTGCGACCTCCAGAGGCATGTCGGGCGGGAGATCGGACGGGAGGGCGAGATCCTCAAGATCGT
>DASWGL010000057.1:0-4432 GCA_036393735.1 Gemmatimonadaceae bacterium
ACCGCACCGAGCGCGATCGCGATTGCGCCGCGCCACAGCCAGCCCCGCTCGAAGCTCACGAAGGCAACGATGATGAGCGCGGCAATGAGGGCGTTGCTCTGCGATGATTGAATCGCGCGAAGTGTCGGCAGGGCCACGAGCACCTGCGCGAGCGCCGACTGCTCGCGTGGGAGTAGCAATCTCAGCGCGAAAAAGATCGCCAGCGCGTTGACGAGATCCCAGAAAAAGAGCCCGACGACGAATGGGAGGACCGCGAATGGCGCGAACAGCAGCGCGAATGAAGGGGAATACTTGAAGTAGTCGCGCGCCTGATCGAGTCGCAGCACGTACAGGTCTTTGTTCGCGAGCAGATTCCAGAACGAGGCGCGGAAAATCGCAAAGTCGTTCGGGAATCCGAAGACCCCGCGCTGGACGGCGACGATCAGCGCCGCGGAGAAATAGTTCAGGAGGAGCAGCCGCTGATCGAGGATCAGCTTCGTAACCTTTACCTTCAGATCCTTGAAAGGCAGAGAAACCTCAGAGTAGTGGTTACGCGATGCGCTTCAGCGCCCGACGTAAGCTACAGGTGCGATTGGCTCTCGAAGTACTGGACGATGACCTTGCTGGCACTGAGCTCGGACAGTGGAGCGTCCGAATTGATCGAGGGCCACTCGTGCCAACCACCCTGGATCGTGTACAGAACGACCCTGGCGCCCGTGCAGGAGCTGAAGCTCGTTAGCGTAACGTCGGGCGATTGCAGATTGACTGTTGCGCCATTGCATCCGTCCGTCGCGACCCAGAACTGCACGGAGGGAGGGAGCTGCGCGGCAATCCCCGTCACGGCCAGAGGCGGCTGCGTGAGCGCGATGTCGTTATACGGCACCTCGGTGTCCTCGGTGCCCTGAACGGCGATCAACCCCACCGCTCTGCCCGGCACGCAGTTGTCGTCCTTCAAGCTTCCCGAAACGACTGCGATCCCGGCTATCATCGGCGCCAACCTGCACGCGGCGTGATACGCCATGATCGCGCCGCTCGAGAACCCGGCGATGTAAATGCGATTCGGGTCCACCGGCAAGTTCCTGCTGACCTCCGTCGCGAGCGCCGAGATGAAACCGACGTCGTCGACGTTTTCCCGGGATGCGTAGCCGCAACACGCGCCGCCATTCCAGTCGGATGCAAACAGTCCTCCGCCGTTGGTACCGTCCGGATATGCGATGACGAAGCCGTGTGCGTCACCCAGGGAATCCATCTGGGTTGTGTGTCGAATGTCCTCCGCGGTGCCGGAGCTCCCATGCAACACCAGAAGAAGCGGGAGGGGCGGCAGCGTATAGCCGGGAGGTGCCGGGTGGCGCGGCGGAACATGAAGTACGTAGTCTCGCGGATAATTTCCAACCGTGATGTAGTGCGTAGTGGTTCCGGGCAACCAGTCACCACTCGTCCTGAGGACGTTATCCGGGGAGCAGGCTGCAGGCGACACGACAGCGAAGAGCGCCACTGCTCGCCGGCCTAACTTCCCTTTCCATCGACTGCTCATTGCCGACTCCAGCCCAGCCCTGCTCCTAACTGAGTGGGTCCGCCGGCAATGACGATTCTCTGCATGCCGATGTTGAGACCGAGTCCGGACCTGAAAGTCCAGGCGAGCGCCGCTCCGAGTGTGGGCCTGGCTCCGTTGTGGATCCCGTCAACCAGCGCGATACGGCCCATCCCGAATCCGGGCGACACTGTCGCGGAGAGATGCGATTGCCTGATGAAAGGGCAGCCAACACCGACGACGAATGTGGAGGCGGCTGAAGCGGCGGTGGTTTGGGATTCACCGCGATAATGAGCGCCTCCCACATCGGTGCGGAGTCCGACACTGGCGAATGGCTCTTCGCCGAAACCGCCCTGCCAAAGTGTCGATTGTAGACTGACCCCGCCTGAGACCCACGAAGGGCACGCCGCGCACGATAGTGAAAGGTAGGCACCCGTGATTGATAATTCGCTGCTCGCAAAGGGAACCCGGCGGAGCACAGTGAGGCCGATATTGTTGTGGATTGCGTCGTCCACATCGTATCTCCACCGGCCGTACCGCAGCCACACATTGGTCTGGCGCGCCTCGTCGTCGATCGGCCCGCGTGCGAGGGGCGCCAAAGCGCCCAGCGGCGACAGGATCATCGCGTCCCACGCGGCACGATCGCCGGCGGATTGCGCGGCAAGCGCGCAGGGGATTATCCCTGCCGTCAGAACCACCGCTGCCCACGTTGCCACGAACCTTCGAATCAGCTTCTCCTCCCTGCTTTGTGACCTCCTTTAAAGACTGTTCTCTCGGCGTGAATGTCACCGTATTTTCAGGCTCATGATTCCACTGGTAACCATCCGGCGTTGATACGGCGCGCGCTCTTCCGCCGGCGCCCACAGGCCCGCGGTGTGGTTCAATAGTTCATTGGTTTGGGTCGAGTCGGTGGATCCTCTTCGGCCGCTACGCTCGCTTGGTCGGAGCCCCTAACTACGCTCCCTCGCTCTGCTCGGTCGCGGGTCTCCTCCTCGCGCTCGCTTTGCAAAGCGGCCTACGAGGACCCACCGCCTCTCCCGCACCGATCTATCCGATCCACAGCGCTGTCCTCACGAGATTCGCGCTGAGGTGAATATCTTTCCGGTTACGCTCCCTCGCGCGAGAAAACCATCCCACCCGAAATGTTCGCGCCGGGAGACCGACGCTGGCGCCGGGCTCTGCGTCGCCACGCACTCGCGCGCGTGCAGTTGCGGACCTATAAGGGAGAGGCGAGGTGTCCTCGTAGGCGGCGTCTCGCGTAGCAAGAGACTCGCGCGCGCCGTTGCAGTTTGCGCGCGAGGCTCGCAGCGTGTAAGCGAGCTAGCCGCCGTAGAGGACACCTCGCCTCGACCCAAACAGAGATCTCTAGGAAACTAAACGACGCCGAGAAAGTCTCGAGGCGACGCAGCGAAACCAGGGAAGATTCGGTCGAGTGCGCGAGTCTTCAGTTGACTTTTCTTCTGTGCGACGACCCACGCCCGAATCCTCGTATCGAGCACGTCGAGAGGTAGTGCCCCCTGGCTCAGGACCTGATCGTGGAAGGCGCGAATGTCGAACCCGGGCCCCAGCTCTTGTTCCGCGTATTTCCGTAGCGCCTTGATCTCCAGCTCCCCGCTCTTGTACGCGAGCGACTGCGCCGGCCACACGATGTAGCGGTCGACTTCAACCGTGATGTCGTTCTCGGTTTTCGCGCTGTTCGCCTTGAAGTAATCGATCGCCTGCTGGCGCGACCAGCCGAACGAATGGATTCCGGTGTCGATCACCAGCCGGATTGCTCGCCATATCTCGTAAGTGAGCTGTCCGAACTTGGAATACGGATCCTTGTACAGGCCCAGCTCAGGACCGAGACTTTCTGAGTAAAGGCCCCAACCTTCCACAAACGCGGTGTATCCGCCGTAGCGACGGAACTCGGGAATGCCCTCGAGCTCCTGCGAGATTGCGATCTGAAGATGATGACCCGGCACCGATTCGTGCGCGGTGAGGACTTCCATTTCCCACGTCGGGCGGGTGTCGAGCTTGTAGGTATTGACGAAGAACTGGCCCGCGCGATGAGCCTCGGGTGAGCCCCCTTGGTAGTAAGCCGTCGTCTGCGATGGCGCCGCGTAGGACGGAATGGTCGTGACACCGTAGGTGAGGCGTGGCAGCCTCCCAAAGAGTCTTGGCAGCTCCGGATCGATTCGCTTCGTGATGTCACGATAACCCCGCACGAGCGAGGCGGAATCGGTATAGAAAAACCTCGGATCGGTGCGGAGCATGGTGGTGAACGCGACGAAATCACCGGTGAACCCAGTCGAACGAATCAGGCTATCCATCTCGGCGCGGATGCGTTTCACTTCCGCCAGACCTAAATCGTGAATCTGCTGCGGCGTGCGCGTAGTGGTCGTTTGAACTCTGATGTTGTACGCGTACCACGCCGCCCCATCGGGCAGCGCGCTCATTCCGATGCTCTCTCGCGAGCGCGGGAGATAGATCGCGGTGAGATAGTTCTGCAGGCGCTGGAATGTTGGACGGTCCTGCTCGTTGTAAGCGCGCACCGCATCGGCGCGAAGACGCGCTCTGTCGCTCTCTGCGATTCCAACGGGGAAGTGAGTGAATGGCGCGAGCAGCGCGCTTTTTAGTGGATCTTCCGGAATCAGATTCGCCACCTGTCCTGGAACATCGCGCAGCGTGACTCGCGGTGGTGTTATGCCGCGCTTCAGCCCGCTATCGAGCAGGGCAATCGTCTGGTCGACCACAGCCGGCAGCGCGCGCAAGCGGACGATTATGTCGGCGTAATCCTTGACTTTCTCCGCCGGCATCGCGGCGATAGTCGAGGCGGAGTATTGCGGCCCGCTCATCTGGTTGACCTGGAGGAGATCCCGCGGGAATCGCGTTCCCTCTATCGTTTCCTGGACGCCCCTCTTGAAGATGTCGTAGCTCAAT
>DASWGL010000058.1:0-17817 GCA_036393735.1 Gemmatimonadaceae bacterium
GTCCGGCGAGAAATGCGGCTCTCTCATCGTCGCCCGCCCATTCGGTCAGGATCAGGTCGATGAACTCCGGTACTTTCACACTCGTCGCACCTGGGGTATCGGTCTCGGGGATGATCATCTCCGCGATGGTGGTCACGAGCGCCCGCTGTTCGCGATTGAGCGTTCTGAAGGGAACGTCGCCCAGGCGGAGGTGGAGCGACTCTCCGAACTTTATCGCGGCCTCGGTGCCGCGCGGGATGAACGGCAGCGCGAGAGCGGCGCCGAGGAACTGTACGACTTCGCGTCTTCGCATGTCAGGAGAACGGGAGGTGGATGGTCCTGTAGCCGAAGTGTGGCGAATCGAACGTAGGACGCGGACATTCAACCGTCAAGCGAGGCCGATGCCGCTCCTGGAGCGTCGATGCATCCCGTGACAGGAGGGCTGCAATGCGCGAACGCGACCCAATTCGTGGCCATCTGATTACGGATCAGAAGGTTGGGAGTTCGAGTCTCTCCGGGCGCGTGAGTCGAACATTAAGCGAGACAACCATCTAGGTCGCCTCGCTTTTTTTTCCGCTCTTACAATTTTCGCCGGATACCGACAACCAAGCCGCCGACGAATCCCGCGACCATCCCGAGCGGGCCGGTTATCAGGATTCCCAATAGCGGACCCTGGTTCGCCTCCGGTCGGAAGACGAGCGGGCCGATAAAGCCAAAAAGGAATCCGATCGAACCAACTATCAGACCGCCCACACAGCCTGAACGCATCGGTGAACCGATCTCACCCCGAAGGGCGTACCACCAGCAAACGAAGGCAAGTATTCCGAAGGGAAGCGCGATAAGGCCGAATAAGGTGTATTCACCGGTTTGAGGAAGTGTCGCGACATTCCACAATACGAGGGCTGTAAACAGGAGTGCTAGAATGCCCGCGAGAATTCGCGGGAGCGATGCTTCACCGGAGCCTTTTTTCACCGTGAACTACACACTGGAAATCTCCCTGACATTTTTCTGTGTTTTGCTGTATTCCCAGCCATGATCCGCTGCATCTTGCAGCATATCTACGCTGTGATCGCAATATATTTGCACAAGTAGTGGCGGGACCTGGAAGGCCTACGGGTCAGATGGTTAATCGTCCATTTTCCCCAGACTGGTTCTAACGAACTTCCCGCGCTGGCCGATGAGAGTGATTCCGGCGGACATAGCGCCGAAAAATAGGAGAGCGGGGCTGAAGCGACCCGCGAACCTGTCGAGTACCAAGCCCCAACCCAACTGGTACCCGCCGCGTGTGCGTTGAGCCTGATCGCTCATCTTCTCCCAGCCTGTCGAGATCAGATCGACCCGGGTGCGGTCTCCATCGGGCGAGAAGGTGATTTCAACTTGCTGAGCGTCCGACTCGGCGCGGCTGGGATGGAATGTGAACACCACTCTGCTCGGCGGCTCGAGCGCGATGACCCTGCCCCACCGCATGCGCGTGCCGTCCTTGTGCTCCTCATAGATCCGCCCGCCTGTACGGCACTCCAACACCACGCGAGCGACCCTGCTTCCGCCGATGGAGTAGCTGTAGGAGGGCCACCATTTCGCGAAATCCTGCGTGAAACGGCGGTACGCTTCCTCCTGCGGCCAGGACACGGTGACTGATCTGCGTATTGGCGCGACCGATGGCTCTTTCTTGGTGGACATCACCTGGCTCCTCGTTTTTTCGGGGGCTTTGCGGCCAACTTGGCTGGCGGATGTGGATCGCTGGCGGCGTAGGCAGCGAGCACATCGTCCCACATTCTCTCGACGTATCGTCGCAGCTCGGAGAGCCCTTCTTGTGAGGCGCTGTAGTAGCGTCGGGTGCCTTCCCTGCGGTCGCGTACGAGGCGGGCTCCGCGAAGCACCCGAAGATGCTGGGAAACGCTCGGCTGCCGGATCCTCGCGATCCTGGCGAGCTCACCGACCGTGTGCGGGCGGCTGCGCAGACGCTCGAACAGCGCGCGCCGGGTCGGATCGGCCAGAGCCACCATTACCGTTCCATAGGTCATGCCCTATATAGGCACCAGCGCATGGATAAGTCAACAACAATTTCCCTGCAGGGGTGTCATTTCGTTCTTACCGCTCTACGGAGCCGGACTGGTGCCGACGCTGAATGCTGGCTACGTCGACCTCAAACAAACGCGGCCAGAGCTTGCCTGTCAGGAACAGCCGATTCCTGATCGCATCGAACCCGATGCCGTTCGCGACGCCGCCGCGCTTGGCCACGTCCTGGCGTTGCGCAGCGGTCAGCAGATTTCCGACATTAATCCAACCGATAACATGCCCAGTTGTAGGCTCAATGCGAGCAATGAAATCTGTTTGATATACGTTCGCCCACAGCTCACCCCTCACCCACTCCAACTCATTGAGCATCCAGACAGTGCTATCTGCCTCGCGCACCTGGATCGTTCGCAGCTCGTGGAATCCTGTTGGATCCAGCACGCGGATTCGACTCGTGCCGTCGCTCATGTACAGCATGCGCCCGTCCGTCGCGAGTCCCCACCCCTCCCCGGCGTATGCGAAGCTGTCAATCGGGGTGAGCGTATTTGCGTCGTACACGTGCCCCCAACCCCCCCGCCATGTCAGTTGGTAAAGGCGGTTGCCCACCACGGTTATCCCTTCTCCGAATTCTGTCGCCGGCAGTGCCACTCTGCGACGAACGGCTCCCGTCTTTGCGTCCACCTCACGCACGTCTGATTGCGCGAGCCGTCCCGTGCTTTCGAGCAGACGCCCGAGATAGGTAGCCAGTCCTTGCGTGTACGCCGCGGTGTCGTGCGGCCAACTTCGGATCACGTGAGGAGAAACGCGAGGAGTGGTAGTGTCAAAGGGAACTGCCGGCGGCCGCGCATCGGCGTTGGTCTGCTGCGGCGGTTGCATTCCGGGCGGGAGCGCCGGCGGTCGGTTAGCGTCGCTGTCATCGGCGTCGCCGTTACATGCTGCGAGGCAGAGCGCCGCGGCCATGCCGAGCGTCCGCACGCGCAAACTGCGGCCGCGAATGAGGGTTCTCATGAGTGCCGAGCTCACGCGGGGACCGGACTCACATGGCCGTCCACGACACGACAATTACGTTGAGCATCGAATGAGTCCAGCTGCCCGAGTGCGTGATCTCCGTAGTCGTTATCGACATCCGCGACTCCACACCAAGACAGGAATTACAAACGGAAGCGCCACGGAAAACCAAAGCCCGGCACGGAACGCACGTCGGCGATAGGTATCTCGGTCGCGGTCGCCGATTCGAGACTCGAGTACGGGACCGAGATTGTAAAGCAAATTCGCGATTCCAACCCCAATGAGGAATGCGAATCCCTGAACGAGAGTGGTGAAGATCGTGATTTCAGCGCCAGGGTCGTAGCGGCAGCGAAATTCAACCGCGGCCACGTAGAAAAGAAAGGCGATGGCGCCAGCGGCTAGTAGAGAGATTGTGTATTGGCGCCGGCGCGCACTCCACCAGGTCCATGCCTCTCGGCGGATCTCCTCGTTCATCGCGTGATGTCTAGCTAACGGCTTAATTCAGTTCCGGCTTGGTTCAGCTGCAATCACGGTCACTACGGACGCACCTCCAGCAGCGCCACCATGCCAAGCGCTGTGTGCTTCGGCTTCGTGGGCGCGTCACGGAATTCGCACATCAGCGCATATCGCTCCCCGGCCACGAGTGATACAAGTACTTCTTCATGCGCGGTAACGCCGGGAAACGCTATCAGCACGCTTCCTGACGCGTCAGCCGCCGAATCCGGTACAGTGCCGGCGGCAAGGTAGGCACGCGCTCTCTGAGCAGTAACATCTGGTCGGAAGCGGAAGAGTTGTAACTCGTGCAGATGCGTGCCGCGATTCACAAATCGAAAAGCCGTCATCCCTGGCGGCACCGACGCTGGAACGCGGTAGGCATAGTCGGTCGCCACGATCGTAACGTGTCGCAACGGGGCCGTTTGCTTCAACAACGACGCGGGGCCCGAGAGCAACGCCGGCAGAAGCAAGACAATTCTGACTCGGTGGCCTACGACCATCGACCTCAGCGCCCCCGCTTCGTGCGTGGCGAACCTGCTCTCGCCCCGCCGCGCCCGGGCTTGAGCTTGCCCTGCGGGTGGACTAGCTCCGCCGGCGCCTGACACCGCCACGCCTCCGCGATGAGCACCTTGAGATCTTTGACCGTCACAGCATCCAGTCGCACAAGGACAGCTGGGAAGCCATCGTAATGCGGTTCGGTAAAAAACTTCTTTCCGTCGGCGGACAAAAGCGCGTTCTTCTGGCCATCATTGGCGACGCGCACCGCGATCACTCCGGGGTTGGGCACGCGAGGCTTTTTTGGCACGACCCGTTCCATCCACACCCAGGCGAATCCTTTGAGCTTTCCCTTATTTGGGACTGAAAAGGCGAACCGATCGCTCGCCTCCTCGGCCGCGGGCAACGACAAAGCAATGCGACGCACGTCAGCCTGAGTCGCCATTGGGGCTTCCTGCCTTAGATCTCCCAATTCGACAGGACGATCCCGCCGTCCGCCGGCCGCGACTCGGCGTATTCGTGTAGCGACATCCTCAGGTCGGTCCACCTGACTCTGGCGCCACGCACCACCAGTCGGCGATAGATATCACCGTATTGACCCTGGATCCTGATCGCGACCCGTCGCGCCGACTTCGTGCGAGCGTGCGCGCAGAGCTGCGTCACCAGCTGATCAAAATCGGTTTCTGTCTTCGCGACCATCTTGAGGACACGCATTTCCTCCGTCGCGCGTCCCTCTACCAGCGGCACCGAATGACACACGGCAAACGAGACGATGTCGTTCCCCTTCCGCACGAACAGCGTGTCGCCGAGCTGGTGCTGCGCGGTGAGAACGATCTCGCGCGTGTAGTCGTATCCGGGGGCGAGCTGCTCGAGCAGAGAGCGGCACTGCCTGAGCGCCAGCTCCCGCTCATGTGGATTCAGCGACGACATCGTCGTTGCCTGGATTCCGGCTCTCGCTGCCTCGAGCGTCACGGTGATGGTGAGATGCCCCGGTGTGAACCCGAGCGCGGAGTAGAAGCCGACATTGTCCATCGTGCGCGGCATCGTCTCTAGCCCGATCACTTTCGCGCCCTTCTTTTTCAGCCACTCCACCCCGGTCGTGACGATCATTTTGCCGATTCCCTGGCCCTGATAGTCCGGGTGGACGGCCAACGGCCCCATCCATCCCTCGACACCCGAGCGATGGATCATATTGAACGCCGCGATTCCGTCGCGCGCGTTGCGCCAGACCATCGCGCCATCTTCGGCATCCGTGATGGCGAACTTCCACACGGCAGGATTCAGGTGGGGCACGCGGACGCCAACCATCCCGTCCTTGCGATAACGCTCGGTGAAAGCCTCGCTGAACACCGCGTTGAGCGAGGGAATCTCGCGCACGCCGACGCGCTCGGGCGTCTCCGCGACCCAGGCGTGCCTCCAGTTGCGCGCGAACGCCATTATGCCCCCGCTCCAGCCGTGCTTTCGACCGTTTCTTCCGCAACGTCGGGACGCACTCTCGGAGGCCGCTCGTCCGCGATCGGCTCCAGGTCTTCGCTGATGCCTATTGCGTCCAATTCGCTCTCGGTCACGACCGAGCACCCGCGGTCCGGGTCATAGCCGACATTTATCACGCGGTCCAGTCCCTCGCGCACCGGCTCGATGTGCGTGATCAGGATCACCTGCTCGAAGCGGTCCTGGAGCCCGCGCAGCAGCTCGACGACGTTGAATCGCCTCGCCTCGTCCAGAGACCCGAAGACCTCGTCGAGGATGAGCAGCGAGAAGTTCTGCCCCGCGCGCTCCGCGATCATCTGGGAGATCGCCAGCCGCAGCACCAGGTTGGCGAGATCTTCTTCACCACCTGACAGAACAGGCTTCTGAATTCCATCCTCCAGAATAACGATGTTGTACTGATCGTCCAGCTCCATCTCGGTGTATCGCGCATCCGTGAGCTCGCTCAGGAACGCGCTCGCCAGCTCCGACAGCTCGGGACGGAGCTGGAAATTCAGATCGGTACGAAGGTCCGAGAAAGCCCGATCCAGCTCGTCGTGCATCCGGCGGTCGGTCTGGAGCACTTCGAGCTCGGCGACTTTTTTCTTCAGCTCCTCGGCCGCTTCCTGCGCCGCCGCCAGAGCGGCCGTCGCGCCCGACACCTGCTCCTGCGCGCGAGCGGCCGCCACCTTGGATTCCTGCAGCTCCAGCCGCACGCGGTCGTATTCCGCCTTCAGATCGTTGAAGTCCTTTTCCGTGAAAGAGATCTGAGTGCGTCGCGTGCGAAGGGTGCCGAGCGTCGACTGCACGCGCATCAGGTCCTGCGCGATGCGTGTTTGCTCGAGGTTGAGCTGCGGCTCGCGCTCCAGCATCGCCTGAAACCGCGCGGCCTCGGCCTCAATGGGAGTCAGCCGATCCACCTCCGCGACCACCTCCGCGTGCCGGGCGGGATCATATCCCGGTGGAATCCGCGAGATGTCGCGTTTCAATTGCACCTCGCGTTGCCGCTTCAGCGCGATGTCGCGCACGATCGTCCCCAGCTCCTGTACCGCGAGCTGCACCTTGGCCAGCCTGCGCTCGAGAGTGCCCACCTCCTGCATCAGCGCTCGCCGCTTCTCATCGAGCTGATGGACGTCCTCCGGCATTTGCTCCAGCTGCTCAACGCGCGCCTTGTAGTAGCTCCCGTCGACGTTCACTGTCTCGAGCAGCTCGTCCAGATGCTCTACCACCGTGTGGAGACTTCCACCCAGCGGGCGACTGCAGGTCGGGCACTCGCCATCTTCGCCGAGGGCGACGACCCGATCACGCTGGTGCTTGAGCTCCGAATATTGGTGCCTGAGCGCCTCGCGTTTGGTCTGCGCTTCCTGGCGGTCCCGCACCCATTCCGTTCGGCGCGCTTCAAGGAGGCCCTGGGTGTCCTCGAGCTCGGAACGTTTCTTCTCCAGCTCGAGCGTCGCCTCCTCCTCGAGCCCCGGTGCGCGTTCGATCCTGGCGTGACGCTCCTCCAGCCGCGCAATCTCCTCGCGTAGCGCGGCCTCGGCTTCGAGCAGCGTCTTCCGCCGTCCTTCCTCGCGGTAGAGAGTGTTCAGCGCCTGGAGCTCGACGTTGAGCGCGAAGAGCGGCTCGATGGCATCGCGCAGATTGTCGAGCTGAGACCGCGCCGCCTTCACCCCATCGAGCTCCCTCGTAATGCGCTCGGCGTCGCGCTGGAGTGCGGCCTCCTTTTCCTCCAGGACCGTGATCTGCGTGAGCAGCTGCGCTGATTGCTCGCGCTGGCGCTGCACCATTTCCCAGCGCGGCTCGATCGACATCATCTCCCGCGCGCGAACCGCTCCCCGATGCGCCGCCTGTTGTGCGCGCGCTTCCGCTTCTTCTTTTCGGGACGCGGCTTCCGCGAGTGAGCGAAGAACCGCTTCGGGGTCACGCATGCCGCGCTGCATTCCATCGATGGCGGACCGGACGCGGTTGCGCCTGTCTCGCGTCAAGTCCTGCGCGATGCGGAGCTTTTCGTAGCCGAGCACGCGCGAAAGGAACTGTCCGCGCCTGCCGGGGCTCATCGCCGCCATCACGCTCAGTTCCTTCTGTCCCGTGAAATACGTATGGAAGAATTCCGACATCGACATGCCGAGCCGGCGCTGCATGAGCTCGGTGACCGCAGAGATCGTATTTGCAATAGGAGTATCGGCACCATCGAGGTAGACTTCCGCGCTCGTCAGCCCGCGGACGACGCGATAGCGATGGGAGCCAAGCTCGAAATCGAGCTCGACCTCGACCTGAGCGCGCGCTCCGGCCCCCATGAACCTGATGGAGTCGCGGTTGCCGCGAATCGCCGGATTCCCGTAGAGCGCCCAAGCGATCGCTTCGAGAATCGTGGTCTTGCCGGCGCCGTTCGGACCGATGATGCCGGTGAGTCCAGTCCCGAACTCGAGCTCCGTCCGTACGTGCTGGCGGAAGTTGGTGAGCTTGAGACTATTGAGTCTCACGCGATGGCTTCCTCTTCGGCCGGTCCAGCGACCAGATCCGCCTCGCGGAGGTAGTGGAGCCCGAGCTCGACCAGGGCTTCGCGGTCGATGTCCTCGGTGAGCACGCGCGAGCGGAGCTTGTCGCGCACGGTATCGGCCAGCGACGCACGGCGGCCCGGCGCTGCCTGGCCCGTTTCTGGACGCACGATGTCGGGACGGCGCGTATCGAGGTGGAATTGCAGCGCCTTGCGCTTGTATTCGCGGAGCGCCTTGTGGTCCAGCTCGCGCAAAATGTGGCGCGGAACGTCACGGACGACGAGCCGCACGATCTTGTCGTCAATGCCGCCTTCAAAGTTGTCTACCGTCGCGCGAATCGCCTCGTCGAGCGAAGCAGGTGACAGGCCGGCGCCCGAGAGCGGTGGCAGATCGACCCACTGCCGCAGCGGTGGAATCGAATGAAACGTGTGAGCCCCTGTGGAGAGATCGTGCTCGATGATCCCCTTGCCGCCGATTCCGGTTTTGCGCTCGTCGGCCATTTCACTCCAGATTTCACGCTCCTCGGCGATTTCCCCCCAGGAGTTGGTACTCGTGTAGTCGAGTGATCCCGAATAGAACGCATTCGGTTCAACCTGCCGATACACATGGTAGTGCCCGAGCGCGACGTAGTCCCAGCGCTCGGCGCCGAGCTCCTGCTGCGTGATCCCCATGGGACGGCGATCGAGCTCGCGTCCACTCCTCGGAAGGACTCCTTCGATCTCCCCGTGGAGGAGGAGGATGTTGTATTTCGCGTTTGGATCGGGCTCGAAGGGTGGCGCTTTCCCCATGTCGGGCACGGCGAGAATCGAGAGATCGTGCTCGTGAAACGGTATCCGCTTCGCCTCGCCCTCCACCACGTTGATTCCGAGCGGGGCGAAGAGCGGCAGAATGCATCTGGTCTCCGACATGCGAGGAGTGTCGTGATTGCCGGCGACCATCACTACTGTGGCATTGGGCAGCGCCTGCACCAGCCGCGAGAACTGGTGAAACGCGTGCAGAATGGCCGGATTGCTGGGGCGAACGGCGTGAAATACGTCTCCAGCGATGAGCACCAGGTCGGGCCTCAGCTCGATCACCTTGTCGATGACGCGGCGCAGCGAGATCGCGACATCCGCCTCGCGCTGGTTGATCCCCGCAGGCGTCTGGCGCTGATATTGTCTGAAGCCGAGGTGTATGTCCGAGAGGTGAACGAGTCTCATCGAGTGCGCATCGCCCGTATCCACTGCGTGATCTTCGTCCGCACCTGCATCGGCGCGCCCTGTGGCGCTCCCTTTCGGGCCGGGTTCGCGGCGATCGTGGACCGTACGATGATGCTGCTCTTCGAGTCAGTTATCCAGCCTAATCTGCGGTCGATCTGAATCGTGCCCGCGAGCGTGCCCGAGGTCGTGTAGCCGGCGTCCGGAGACGGTGCGCCGGGGGTGTTCATGCGGGACATCGTTCCGTGCATCGAGATGTATGCGATGTCGCCATTCCGGCCGAGGGAATCGAACCGGAATGTCGCTCGAACCGAACCCATCGCGCCCGGATCGCCGCTCAGCGGGATCTGCATTTCGCGCGTCCACTTTTCGCCCACGGCGACCGGCTCTCGCGCCAGCATCGCCGGCATTTCTCCGAAGATGTGCCGCAGCTCGCTGTTGGAATCGTCATCATCGACGATCTCCATCGCTCCATCGGGTGAGACACGGACCATCACACGTTTTGCCTGCATCGTCCGCCGCTTGAGATCGGCGAGGGAACCCGGAGAAGCGGGAGTCATCGCGACAGAATCGGTGATCGACTGCATGAGCGTGCCGCCGGATGTCCACTGCTGCGCGATGGTGTGGGTGAACACCTCTATGGACGTCGTCATCGAGCTGGGGGTGGACTCGCGTCCCCCGCGCTGAGTAGTGCCGGTCATCTCCACCGTCTGCGAGAGATGCATCCGGAGGGTGTCGCCGATGTGGGGGCGGATCTGGAGCAAGACTGGCTGAGAGGCCGCGGCTTGGGCGAGAAAGGCAATTGCGAGAAGAGTAAGGTAGGAGGTGCGAGGTGCTAGGCGCGTGGCATGAGGTAGAGGCGTGATCAGGCTCGGTTCTACCTCCGACCTCGCACCAAGTACCTCGAGCCTTCCGCCTCGCTCCCCTCGCAGTTCGGTTTCCCCGAGGCCCATGGAGACCTCACCAAAACCCCCACCTAGCTCTTCTCGCACTTCGGTTTGCCGTCCACCCATACGGATGCCTTTAAAACCCGTACGGATCATTTTCCGGCGCCGACTTGATGCTCCCGGCCATTGGGCGCGGCGCTGCCTGGGCCGGGATGATCTTCCGGAACTGCGCTGCAAAGTACGCCTTCACGTTGTCGGGTCGGGCGAGAAGCGTCGCGTTGCGCGCGCGGATCACCTCTTCCTGCGTATATAGCGCGGTTATGTCCTGAACCCACGGCAGCGTGATCGTCGGATCGAGTGGCCTGAGAGCGCGCAGAATCGCCGCGTCCAGCGAGACGTCGCTCGCCTGCGGGTAGCGCTCAGATCCCTCGCGTCCCTGCATCACCGCGGGGCGCGGGAACCGCACGAAGATCGGCTGCGTGAAATGTGGATGGCGAATCATCAACTGCCCTTTCTCCAGCGTTGCGAGCTTGGTTCTTGTCGCCGGGCTAAGCACGGCGTAGCCCGGGGTCGAGAGCTCGTCGGGGTCCATTCTTCCGAACAGCGATGTACCCGAATTTCCGACGACCCTGCGATGCACCTGCGAGCGGAATTGCTGCGCGCTGAACAGGACGAGGCCCAGGTAGCGGCCACGCTCCGCGATGTCGAGCAGCATCTTCCTGACATAAGTATCGGCACCATCCCCCGGCGCGTACTTGTTCAGCTCGTCGACGAATACGACGAGATGCTTGACGCCCAGGTCCCTCCGCTCCAGGTGCTCGCGGAGCGTCGAGACGATTCGAGCGAAGATGAGGTCCTGCGCATCTTCCTCAAGGCTGGCGACATCCACCACGTACACCGTGCGGTCCTCAAAGCTCCCGAACGGAAGGTCGCTGACAGTTCCCGCGTCGGTCACCAGGCCGGCACAGCGCGTCGAGATGTTGGATAGGCGGTTGCGTACCTTGCGGATTGTCGCCACGTGGTGCGTGCGCCAGCTCTCGCCGTCCTTCTTTTCCATCCCCTGGAGGACATCGCGGAACCATGCGTCGAGGTCGGCGAACGACTGAACTCTGTGCGTCTTGCTTAAAAGCGGATCGGTGAACTCCTTGTCGACGACGTTCTGAACGATGAAGTCGATGAGCGCATCGGCCTTCGCATCGATGTCGTCCCTGTTGAGGAGAACCTCCGCGAACTGAAGAACCTCACGCAGACCCCACGTGAGCGGCGTAACGTTGTCGAGCAGAGCTTCGTTGTTCCGGAAAGTATTGAGTGCGAGACCCTTGGCAGTGTAGGGCGCGAAATACTCCACTCTCTGGAAGGGCTTCGGCTCGACATCGAGCTTCTCGTAGAGGGCCTCGTCCGACTTCTCTACTTTGCCCGGCTGATCCAGATAACACAGGTCGGGACCCTTCACATTGAAGCACACCGCCGCGATCGATCCCTTGTCTTCCGGGAAATGCTTGAACAGCGACGCGAGCAGCCACTCGACGGCACTCGTTTTGGTGGCCAGCCCGGAGACTCCCGTGATGTTGAGATGCGCGGCCTCAGGTCCGAGAAGAAAATCCGCGTCGAGATAGATCACGGCTTCCGTTCCGCCGGCGCGATAGACGCCGATTGGAATTCCCGTGTTCGCTCCTTCTCGCAGGTAGCTGTCCATGCGCAGCGCGACCTGCACGTCGGCTTCCTCGGCGAGAAAGACCTGCCCCATCGGCACTGGCTGGAGCGGCTCTTCCGGGATCTGCCTTAGCACGGCAGCGGTGTAAAGGCGGATCTCCGCGCGTTCGGTAGCCGCGTAACCCGCCGTCGTTGGCAAACCATCGTGCCCGAGCACATCGTGCATGGGAGACTGCAGATCCGTGTAGCTGAATCCCTCGACGATGATTCCGTAAATATGCGGAATCTGCCCATCCATCGGGTTTGCGCCATCGACGCGCACGATCGTCCCGATCCCGACGGGCGAATCGATCGCCGTCCAGAAATGGAATTCGTGCGGAGTGTTTGGCTTCCGCTCCGTCGCGACTACGCGGCCGAGTGCTTCGCTCATGAAATGGCTCTCAGAAATTCTTCGACATCCCGAAGACCGGACGACATCTTGTCCCAACGTCCATCGGGTAGCGCCAGGGGAGATGTTTCAGCGAGTACCCAGCGCGAGATTTCGTCAGCGCGCTCGGTGGGATTGTCGCACCTCGACATCTCGATACGCACCAACCCAAACAACGCATCATGCCCCTCCGGGTCGCGGAGCCTCAGGTACCAGCTCATGACTGCGGTGCGAGACTTCGGCGTGACCTGGAAGACAGACGATCTTTCGCCCTTGGCGAGACCCACTACCGTCTTGAGCGCTTCGCCCTCGACGTAAAGCGTGAAATGGCTCTTGATCACACCGATCGCGCTCGCCGACGAAGCGACGCGCTCGTTGCGGGTGATCCCGCCGTCGATGAAAAGTGGCGCTTCTTCGACAGCGCACCAGGCTTCCGCGAGCTCGTCCTCGAGGGCGTCCCGCTGGCTGTCGACAGCGCGGATTGCGCGCTCGAGCAGAACCGTTGGGTGTTCGCTCGGATACGCACCATTCGCGTCAGGAATCGATGTGTCCACCACCTGAAACCGGCTGTATTTCCCTGGCGAGCCAGCCCGCAAAGTCTCGGTCAGTTGGGGCAAATACCTGAAGGGCAGGTAAAGCTTCTGCTCGAGCTTCGGTGCGTGGTGTCCCCAGGTGACGAGGCGGCGGTTCAGGCGAACGCGAACCCCAGCGCCAGTGGTACCAAGCACGAGTGGCACGCCGAAATGGCGACCGATTACCCGCACCTTCTGGATTCCATCGAGAAAGGCGCCGAATTCGGAGATCATCGTGCGAGTCACACCCGGCACTTTGATCGCCCGGAGCGTCTTGCCCTCGACGATATCCGCGGAAATGAGCTGTGGCTGGTCGGCCCTCGAGCTCAAGTCGAGATCGGTACTCCCCTCGACGACGCTCGCGCCGGGCAGCCAATCCATCAGCAGTCGAACCGCAGCCCGGCTCGCCGCGTCCGGACTGGAATTGCCAACCAGCATCCCCGCTACTCCAGCCCGATGTCCCAGGCCTGCTCGAGATCCTTTTTCGAGTACGCTCGGAATGCGGTTAGGGTGTGCGTCGACTTGATCCCGGGAACCACTGTCACTTCCTCCGTCACGATTCGGGCAATCGCCTCGTGCTCGGCGACCTCGATCATCGCAACGAGGTCCCATTCCCCCGAAACGGAGTAGACCTGTGCGACGCCTTCGATTCCCGCCAGCTTCGTCGCGCACTCGGCGATTCGCTTCGGCTCGGCTTTTATCAAAACGATGGCGGTAATCATGGGTGCCCCGATGCTGCTATCTTTGGTGAGCGGCGTCGCCGCGCGGTGGGAAGACATATAACGATACCGGCGGGGCGGACACTACGCCACGTTGCGAAATAGAGGTCCAGGATGCAGGAATTGGAGGAAGTCGGAGAGCACGCCTCCGGGCAGGTTGGGCGCAATCAGAATCTCGTCTACACGCTTCCGCACACGACTGAGTCGATTGCGGAATTCCTGACTCCCGCCCTCGCCCGCATCGATCCGTCGGCGGGAGGCACGCAAGTCGTGGTGGTGACTCGCGATGCGGAAACGGCGCTCGCGATTTCGGAGACTGGGCTGCACCTGGCAGGGCCCGCCGGAATCGAGGTCGTCCCCATCACGAGTGCCGCCCGCGCCGGTCGAATCTTCAAGACCCGGCCGGTTCTCGCCGTGGCCGGAACTGCCGCCGAGCTCCTGGCGCTCGTTCGCTCGTCGGTCCTCAAGCTCGACACGGTACGCACCGTTGTGCTCGCCTGGGCGGATGACATTCTCGGGGAGGGCCCGGAAGTCGTAAGCGCCCTGGAGGGCGTGCTGGGAGAGCTGAGTGAAGCCGGGCGCATCATCGTTACCCGCAAGCTTACGCCAGTGGTGGAGAATCTGGCCGAGCGCTATGCCCGGCGCGCCCGACGCGTGGGAGTCGCTGATGTTGAGGCGCCGCAGATTCCAGCCGATTACGAGATGCCGATCATCAAGTACGTCACTGTCGCCGGAAGTGCCCGAGCCAGTGCTTTGCGGAGACTCCTGGATGATCTCGATCCTCCGTCGGCGATGATCGTGGCGCGCGACGAACCCGCCGCCGCAGAGGCAACTCGCATAGTGAGAACTCTTGGCTACCACGACGACGATGAGTCGATGACCGTGACGCGCGGCTATGTCGGGAACGCCCCAACGCACACGGTGATCTTCTATCAGCCGCCAGTGACCCCGGGGGAGCTACAGCGCGTCTCTCAGGCGAAGCCGGTTCAGGTCGTCGTCGTCGCGGCACCGGGCGAAGTCCCGTGGCTCAGGGAGCTGGCGAGCGGAAGACTCGCCCCGCTCAATTTTCACGGGCCGGAGCGACGCGCACACGACCGCGAGGAAGCCGTGCGACAGGAGCTGCGCGCCGTGCTGGCGCGCGGAGTTCCCGCGCGCGAAGTCATCTCGCTCGAGCCACTACTCCAGGAATTCGACGGCACTGAGCTCGCCGCCGCCGCGCTTCACGTTTTGGAGCGCGAGAGGGCACAGCGGCGACTGGCTGAAGTGAATCAGACGCCGGCCGCGCGGCCGAAGCCTGCTGATGGTGCGCGCGCGCGAGCTGGTGCAGCTGGGATGACGCGTCTCTTCATGACGATTGGCACGCGCGACGGCGTGAAGGTCGGAGATCTCATGGGCATCATCGCTGGAGAGGGCGGAATACCCGGAGATCGCGTCGGAAAGATCGATTTGCAGGAGAGTCACGCGCTCGTCGAAGTCGCCGAGGCCGACGCGGCCGGAGTGATCACGCGGGTGAACGGCTCGATGATCAAGGGACGGCGCGTAGTCGTGCGGGGCGAACGCGATCGAGAGGATCGCGAACGGGCCGCGGGACCCAGGGATCGATCCGACCGCGGAGCGCGAAGCGACCGGCCAGATCGACGCGATCGGCCAGACCGCGGTGCGCGCGGCGAACGTCCCCGTCCTACTCGCCGGCCGGGATCGTCCGATAGACCAACCCGCGGGAGCCCACCGCGTAGAGATCGCGATCGGTCGTGAGTGGGCCGAGCGGACCATTCCACCAGAGCGGTGGATGGATCGAAGTGATTGCCGGCGTGATGTTCAGCGGCAAGAGCGAGGAGCTCATCCGCCGCGTCCGGCGCGCTATCATCGCGCGAAAGCGGGTGCAGGTGTTCAAGTCGCACCTCGACGCGAGATATGCGGGTATCTACTCAATCTCGAGTCACGACGGCCGCACGGTCGAGGCAATCCCGGCTGATTCAGCGGCACAGATCAGCCTCCAGATCGACCCAATCGCGCACGTCATCGCCATCGATGAAGCACAGTTCCTCGATGAGGGGATAGTGCCCCTGGTCACCTCGCTCGCCAGCAGAGGACGTCGGGTAATAGTGGCGGGAACGGACACTGACTTCCGCGGAGAGCCTTTTGGGGCGATGCCGGATCTAATGGCTATTGCGGAGGTTGTGGACAAGCTGCACGCGATTTGCGTACTCTGCGGAGGCCCCGCTAGCCGCAATCAACGGCTGATCGGGGGACGGCCCGCACCGTATAACTCGCCGCAGATCATGGTCGGCGGCACGGAGTCGTACGAGGCGCGGTGCAGGATGTGTCACACGGTTCCGGCGGGCGATGCGGCTCAGGTCCCGCTTCTCTAGCAACTCACCTGGCCGAGAGATTGTCAACAAAAGCAGTTGTTTATGCGTGACACGGGTGGGAGAACTTCCTATCTTGGCCACGCGACGGCTGAATTCCACCTCAATCCAATGAAAGATGATCCGCATCGGACTGACAGGAAATATCGCCAGCGGAAAATCAGAGGTCGCCAGAATGCTGGCCGATCGTGGCGCTACCATCATCGACGCCGATGAGCTCGCCCGCGAGGCCGTAGAGCCAGAGACGCAGGCGCTCAAGGATATCATCAAGCGCTGGGGCAAGGATGTCCTCAACCAGGACGGCGGTCTCGACCGCGCGGCGCTCCGGCAGATTGTGTTCGCCGATCAGAACGAGCTTGACGCCCTCAACAGGATCGTCCACCCGGGCGTGACCAGGCTTCGCGACCGCGAAATCGCCAGAGCAAGGGAGCGAGGAGACCCGATCGTCGTCTGCGTAATTCCGCTCCTGTTCGAAAGAAATATTGTCGAGGAGTTCGACGCGATCATTCTGGTGGATGCGCCGCGGCCGCTACGACTCGAGCGCCTGGTGGCGACCCGCGGCCTGGAAGAGACCGAGGCAATGAACATGATCGCCTCGCAGATGCCCGCCGAGCTCAAGCGGGCGCGGGCGGACTTCGTCATTGAGAACGACGGATCGCTCGACAAACTTGAGCGCGATGTAGATGCGCTATGGAGCTCCCTTCAGCGCAATGCTGCGGGCGAAGAGACAAATACGCCCCTGAGGACCGCCGCGCGCGTTTCTTGACTCTGTTTTAGGGCGCCGATAGACTTCGCGCCGGCGGTCCGGCAGGCATCCTCAGCGGAGCACAAGTGGCGAACATCCCGAACGATCTCCAGTACACCGAAGAGCACGAGTACGTCCGCAAGGGCAAGGACGGCACCGCGGAGATCGGCATCACCGACTACGCCCAGGGCGAGCTCGGCGACATCGTCTACATCGAGCTGCCGAAAGTAGGAACGAAATTCGGCAAGCACGATGTGTTCGGGACAATCGAGGCGGTGAAGGCGGTTTCGGAGTTGTTCGCGCCGATCGCGGGCGAGGTCGTGGCGATCAACGAACGCCTCGACAAGGAGCCGGCACTGGTCAATACCGATCCTTATGGCGCCGGCTGGATGATCAAGATCAAGCCGAGCAGCGCGTCGGAGATCGATGGCCTGATGAAGTCGGACGCCTACACCAAGCACATCGGGAAGTAGCGTCTAATCCGGCAGCGACAAACGCGCGATGGCTGGCGCCTGCGGGCGCGATATGATCGGAGCGCAGTAACTACCTACCGAGTACTATGCCTCTGAGATCTCGGATCCCGTTCAGTTCATTAGTCATCGCCCGGTTGCTCGCTTGTGGGCATTGCCGCGCGAGAGAACAGCGCGGCGGGAACACCGATCAGGAAGGCGTGAACAAGCACGCTGCATACGACCCACGATAAGAGAAAGGCGGGACGCTTCGTCGCGGACAGCGGAATCACGACGTAGTTCATGACCAGGTAGACGAGAACTCCGTAGACGGATCCCCACACGATCGGACGTCGGACCAGTGCATCGAAACGCCGGCTGGCGACCCAGTAGACAAGCACGATGCAGAGCGCGATGAAATAGTGAAGCGCGGCGCCGATCACTACGGTGCGCGTACCCCCGCTGAACGACGCGCGCCCATAAAGTCCCGCCGCTATGCTCTGGAAGATTCTGGCCGGCGCAACGCCCTTCGGATACCAGAAAGCGATTGCGTAGAGGATGTCGAGCGTGCCGATAACGAGGGCGCCCAGCACCATCATCGTCGCGGCCCGAGGAATGATGCCCCAGGTTGTGCGCGCGTAAATGTCGTAATCCGATTCGAACACCGCACGGAGCGTCTCTTCTTCGATGCGGATCTTTCGCGCGTACGCCGCCGTGAGAACGGCCACGCCCAGCAACGCATGCAACTCGCCGGAACGCAGAGCCGTTCCTGCGAACATACCGAGCATGGCGCTATAAATCGGATGCCGAACGAGAGCGTACGGCCCCGAGCGCACGAGCTG
>DASWGL010000059.1:0-2629 GCA_036393735.1 Gemmatimonadaceae bacterium
GCCAAGAGTCACGATCGGCCAGAGCTTCAGCAGGTTGAGTCCCGACTCGATCGCGGCTTCTATCTCGCTTGCAGTAGCAACGCCCGGGTAGACTGGAACGTCGTGCTCGAGACAGTAGTCGACGACGGCGCGATTGAGTCCCGGCGAGATGACGAAGTGCGCTCCGGCTTTCCGCGCCTGCTCCGCTTGCCTGACGTTCAGCACCGTGCCCGCTCCAGCGAACATTTCGGGCTGCTCCTGCGTGATGCGCCGCAACGCATCAAGAGCAGCCGGAGTGCGAAGCGTGATCTCCGCGATCGGAAGTCCGCCCGCAAGCAGCGCCGTGGCCAGCGGCACCGCGTTCTTCGGTTCGTCGATAACGATCACTGGAATGATGCGCCAGCGCCGAAGCGCTTCCGTCATCATCGACTGCTGCACGTTCATCTACTTCAACTCCACGTTGGCGTTGCAAATAAAGTAAACCCGGCGTCCAGTGATCACGCAAATCTGGCTGCCATTTCATATGGCTGTAAGCAAGCACGCGAGATACGCTGCTGCGCCCGGAATACAACGTGCGTTGCGATGCGTACGGCGAACTCTATCCTGGTCCTGTTAGCGAGCGGCAAGTGTTTCGAGCCGCCGCTCGATCGCCTCCAATCGCTGCATAACTTCGCCGTGCTTGGCGTCTTCGGGCGTGGGAGTCCTTTCGACGAAGGTCAGCGCCCCTCCGGTCTCCAGCCTGCACTCCTCGACGTCCGCGATCGACTTGATCCCCTGGCGGCGGGCGGCCGCCTCCAGTTCGGCGACGGTTATCAGCTCCTCGTTCAGTCGATCGTGCATGATTTTCCCACCGGATACCAGCACGTCTGGATTGCCTTCCATCGCGTCAAGCCTTCCGGACTTGAAGAGGTAGCGAACCAGAAAATGATTGGTGAGAAGGAGCACCGCCGCGCCGAACAGTCCTCCGATCACCGAGTTGTCGTTGCCGATGATCGCGTTCTGAACGGTGTTGGACAACAGCAGAAGGACGACGAGATCGAATGGATTGAGCTGCGAGAGCTCACGCTTGCCGGCGAGCCGAAGACCGATCAGAACGGCCCCGTAAACGACGAGAGTGCGGATGGTCTTCTCGAGCAGTGGGACGCCCGGGACGAAGATGTCGTTCCAGACGGTCGATAGGTAGTGGGACATTAGGATTAACTCGGCGGTTAGCGCATACTGAAAGACCGAACATCACAACGATGTATTCGGTGCGCTGTCGGCAGAATTACAACTACCAGCGCCTCGGTATCCGGTTAACGCACGTCGTACGCCGTCGTGGTTTGGTGTTGCAGATATTTGTCGAACCACCCGACGATGTGCCGCAGTCGTTCGACGCGATGCCAGGGTTTGCCCGAGCGCGAGAGCTCGTGCGTCTCGTCCGGGAATCGCACCATCACCGTCGGCTTGTGCAGGTACTTGAGCGCGCGGAACATCTGCTCGCCGCCATCCGCAGGTGGGGTCCTCATGTCGGCCTCGCCCTCGATCAGCATCAGCGGCGTCGTCACGTTCGCGACGTAGGTTATCGGCGAGACCTGGGTGAAACCCTTGGGATCTTCCCAAGGCGCGGCGCGGAACCAGGTTGGATTGAAGAGCGTGAAATCGGCCGTGTACCAGAAGCCCGACCAGTCGGCAATCGAGCGCTGCGACACCGCCGCGGCGAAGCGATGCGTTTGCGTGATCGTCCAGTTCGTCAGCACGCCACCGCCGCTGCCTCCGGTTACTCCCATGCGGGTCGAATCCACGTAGCCACGCTTGAGCACGTCATCGACACCGGCCATCAGATCCTTGTAGTCATCGCCCGGATAATGGAACTGGATGATGTTGGCGAAGTCCTGTCCGTACGAAGTGCTGCCGCGCGGATTGGTGTAGAGCACGACGTAACCCTTGGCCGCCATCCAGTCGAACTCGTGCGTGAACGTGTAGCCGTAAGCAGCGTTCGGGCCGCCGTGGATCTCGAGAATGAGCGGATATTTTCTCGACGGGTCGAAGTGCGGCGGCTTGAGTATCCATCCCTGAATTCGCCGCCCATCGAAGCTCTTGTACCAGAATTCCTCGGGCGCGCTCAGGTCGAGCGTGCTGAACAGTCCGTCATTCATGTGAGTGATCTGCCGCGGCGCGGGCCGAACAGACCCAGCATCCAGGATGTATAAATCTCCGATGTTGGTGGGCGTCGATACGAGCGTTACGATCTTTGATCCATCGGCGCTGGCACTGTAGGCAACCACATCGTGGTCGCCCGTGGTTGCCGAGTCGATCTTCCCGTCGCCGGCGGAGAAGCGCTTGAGATTCGCGCGACCGTTCTCCGTTGTCACCACCACCACGCTCCTTGCATCTCGGCTCCATACAATCCCGCCTCCGGATCCCGCGCGCGGCGGATGCTGGTCGGCGGTAAGCCCACCCTCGACATCGTAGTCGTACGTCGCGGTCAGGTTGCGCGGTTGAGAACCCGGGGCAGCGTCAACCACGAAAAGGTCGGCCTCATTGTAGAAACGCAGCGGCTTCGCGTTCTGATTACCCGTGAATGCGATGCGCTTGCCATCGGGCGATGGCGCAATCGTGCCGATGGATCCGTCGATGCCGGCGACTTTGACCGTCGCGCCGCCACTCG
>DASWGL010000060.1:0-3305 GCA_036393735.1 Gemmatimonadaceae bacterium
GACGAACACCCGCAGCACGAGTCTCGCGAAAACCACGAGCGACGCGAGGCTCGCCAGCAACGGGAGCAGGCGCATCGCGAAGTCGTTCGGACCACAGACATTCACGATGATCTTCTCGAGCAGGAGAAAGCCGCGCGGTGCGACCTGAACGGGGGCCAGGGGCTCGGTCAGGAGCGACTGGATCGGCCGGTCGATGAGGTTGCGCGCGATCGCCAGCTCATCGACCCATAGCGAGGCGCCTCCCGCGTACTGCCAGAGGCGGAGCACCGCGCCGGCGAGGACGAATGTCCAGACAGCCACGCGCACGCTGCGGTACGAACGATCGCGTAGTGCGTGATTCACCGGACACACGAGTCTAGCGGTTAGCAACCGATGCCGGACGTACGCCTACAGCCATCGAGTGCAGGTGAAGTCGTGAGGTTCGCGGTCACGGAGCCTCGGACAACACCTCGTCGATACGGCGCGACAACTCCGCTTGCGAGATCCGCGTCGGGCTGTACATCCGCACAATTCCTCTGCGATCCACGAGAGCGAACGTCGGCGTGGCCGAAACACCATAGCGCACCATCGCGTCCGTACTGATCGCCACCGGAACATCGGCGAGGCCGGCGTACGTCTCCTTCCACACCTTCTGCACCTGCGCTTTCTCTTCCACCGGAGCTAGAGGCTTGTCGGATGGGCCGCCGTATAGTCGCGTCACCGCCATGATGCCGAGGTCGGTGTGGCGATATTTCTGCCAGAGGCGAGTGAGGGAAGCTGACTGCGCCTTACAGTCGCCGCACCATTCCGCGAAGAAGAAGATCAATGTCGGCTTGCCAGAGCGCGATGCGAGCGGAGCTGCCGGCGCGCCGCCAGCGAACTCGGAGGTATCGATCGCTGGCGCTGGTTGCCCTTCGAGTGACAGCAGGTCGATGTTCTTGCTGATGCGCGAGCGGAGCGTCGTCGCCTTCGCGCGGGCGAGCTCGCCTTCCAGAAAACGGATGGCCTCTCCGCGTCCGTCGCTGGCAGCGAGAAGACGGGCTTCGACTTCGATCGCTGCACCGTAAGGCACGACGAGATCCGCCGTCTCCTCCGGAATCTCACGGTGCAGCTCGGCGACATATTGGCGCGCGACATCGGCGCGCCGCAGCATCTCCGCTCCTCGGGCGAGCCATCCGATTGCGTCGAGATACTCCGCGTCGACGCCCGTGCTGACCTTGTAGTCTTCCACCGCTGCAATTCCGCTGGCGAGATCGCCTGCAGAGAGTTTGAAACGGACTCCACGGACGAGATCCGCGGCGCGGGTGTTCTGCGCGAACACGAAGAGCGAGAAAAGGACGACCGCGAGCGAACGAAGCATCGTGCCTCCATCCCGGGGATTTGTCGTGGGACGAGGGACGACTGCAACTGGTTTCGTAGGATGTGGACGGACGCCCGCTACTTCATCCCATCCCGGATCTCCGTAACGTCGATCGTCCGAATCGGCGTCCCGGGCGCCGCGGTGTTGCTGTACGTGAGCGAAGACAGGAAGAGGTGGCTCCGTGCATCATCGAGCGCGGAGCGCAACTCGGTGACGTGCATCGAGCGGATGGGTGCACCCGCCGGCGGAACGTCGGTGAACGAGGCCGGCAACCGCCCTGCCAGCGCCCTGACCGCGTTCACCGCTGTGCGCATCTTCGTCAGTGGATCGCCTTGCACGACACTCGACCCGGCCACGAGCGGCTCGTCGTTGTAGATCGTGGTCGTGGCGAGATCGATGTTGCTGTCCAGCGAGCTGACGCCCGCATTGACCGCATTCACCTTATAGAGGTATGCGGTGTCGGCGGTGACAGAGGTGTCCGTGAACGAGTTCGTCATCAGGCCCGTGGCATACGAACTAAGCGAGGTTCCTTCAACCTTGCGGTAGAGCTCGTAAGTGGCGGCTCCGGCCGCGGGCGTCCAGCTCACGTCGACGCTACCCGCCGAATTCACCGTTGCAATCAAGTTCGCCGGCGCGGCGGGAGTTACGCCGACCTGCGCAGATGTCGCATGGACCGCGGAAGGCGCCTTGCCGATGACCGTGAACGGAGCCGGAGCCACAAACGGTGCCGCAGCGGTTGCGGTCAGAGTCAGTGTCGACGTCGAGCCGGCGGTCACGGTGCTTGGAGCAAACGAGGCGCTCACCCCCGCGGGAAGATCCTGCACATTGAGAATGATTGTCTCCGGAGTACCTGCAATGGATCCGGTCGAAACGGTGTAAGCGACTTGCCCTCCTGGAAGCACCGTCTGCGCAGGAGGAGCGATCGAGATGGAGAAGTCGTTCGCGGCGCAATTCGGGAACTTCACGGATGCGACCCGCGTGTCCCATGTCTTGATGCCGTTTGTTCCGTAGAGCTCCGCCGTGTACCAGAACGTGCAATCGTCGACAGGATCAACGGTCATGCTGCTGTAGTAGCCCCAACTGCTCGCAATGGTGCCGTTGAAGTTGTTCCCGGTTTCCACCCCGCTTCCGGACTGGACGACGCTCTCGGCTTGACCGAAAGTGCCGGCGGCGTCACCTGCCATCCGACCCGCCCACGCGATTGCAGGAGCCATCGTCGTGGCCGACAAACTGTAGCCGGCGGCGAATCCTTGAGCCTGATCCTGGGCGATGCTTCCCATCCAACGCCATTTGCCGTCCGCCGGCGCAAAGGTGCCTTGCTGAAATACGACCGGCGTCCCGTTCGGAGATCGAATTTCGTACCAGCGAATTCCACTCGTGGCGCCGGATGTGACGGTGTGATTCACGACGATCGATTCGTGCGTACCGAAGTTCCGATACGTCAGCCTGGGCATCAGCCGGTCCGACAATGAGATCAGAAGATTTCCGGGTGATTGCTGTGGAACGCAGCTTCCAGAGCAGGGCTGCGTGAACGGAGTCACTGAAAGTGTTGTGGGACCGCTCAACATACTGTTCGCCGGCGTCGTCCAGTCTACGTGCAGCTCCCAGAGTTTGAGCGCATTCGTTCCCAGGTTCATGAAGAAAGCGGGCTCCCCCCGCGGCGGTCGGATCGGTCCGTCGAGGCTCGCAGGAAGAACTCCGTTGAAGCTGTTGGACTGCTGGAAGCATTGTTGCGTCGCAGGAGATCCGGCCAACATGCTGGTCCGGTCATACGCGCAAAGAATGGGGCCAGCGAATGAGGGATTGAAGAGGTTGAACGTCGCGTAATAAGCGTCAGGACAGACGGCGAATTGCCCATAGTCGTTGAGGCCCGCGTAAGCAGAGTCGTAGAGCCAATAAGCGCCGGCCGGATTGCCCGTCTTCGAGACCGCCACGCACTGGAAACTCGGATTGAAGTTAGTACCGG
>DASWGL010000061.1:0-6521 GCA_036393735.1 Gemmatimonadaceae bacterium
AATTCATAAAGGGCGCGCCCCGCTCGATCACCGAGCGCCCAACGCAACCGCGCCTGAACCAGCCGCGATGAGAGAGCGTCGGTGGCAAGGCCCGTCGCCTCAACCGACCCGACATCGATCGCGCGGTACATCTCCAGAATACGATCGATTGTCTTCCGCCACTCGACCATGTTTGCGACGTGCACGCTTACGTCGTCACCGGCGTCGCTAGTTACGTGTACCAGATCCGCGAAATGCCCGGTGATCGCAGGCGCATCCTGGCGGATGAAGGCGGTGCAATACGTCGTAAAAAACGCGCGAACATCTGCCGTGATCTTGCTTGACCGCACCAGCCCTCCAATGAGCAATTCTACACCGTGGTCCCGATACTGAGCCGCAAGCGCCGTGCGCACCGTCGAAATCGAATGTTGCCCGCGTTGACTGGCTGCCGGCACGCGTCTAAAACGTCTTTTTTTTTGCGCTAAAATGCGCACTAAAACGGACCAGAAAATCACCGCCAGCAGATTGCTATTGGCCTCGCAATTTGCGGCGAATAGAGTTCCTAAAGTGGATTAGATGAGGCGCAGAACAGCCTGCTGGGCAATGGGTTAGAGTTAAGGCCTTATCTGGCAAAATGCTTGCTTTAATAGCGGTTGCCGTACAGCGAAACGTGCCGTCTCTTAAGTGTTGACGCCAGCGTCTTCGCCGTCGCCAAACGATTCAGGAGATTTTGAATGCGCAACAAAAAAGGCTTCACACTTATCGAACTACTCATCGTCGTCGTGGTCATCGGCATTCTGGCCTCGATCGCGATTCCGAAGTTTGCGAATACGAAGGACAAGGCTTACGTCGCGCAGATGAAGTCCGATCTACGCAACTTCGCGACCTACGAAGAGCAGTACGCTGCCGACCAGGGTGGCGCCTACTTCGGCGGAACCGCGACGATGGCTGCGCCTCTCCAGGGGTTCACGCCGTCGCAGAACGTGACGATCGTCGCAGTAAACGTTGCTGGCCCGCCACCAGGCTGGAACGCGAGCGCGACCCACTCTCTGACTGCCAGGACCTGCGATATGACCAACGGCGTGATTACCTGCACCTAATCAGGCTGGCCCATATATTCCAAAAGATGGGAGCGTCGAAAGGCGCTCCCATCTTTTGTTTCTGACCCCGGCCACGAGCCTACACTCCTGACGATCCACCAGATCCTGGCAGCCTCACTGGGGACTGCTCCGATTGCAATCTCGCCGTAAAGCGCTGGGACTCCGAGATCCGCTCCACCTCGACCGCGATCGCGTCCACCGCTGCCTCGATGTGCTCCAGCCGCCCATTGATGGAACTCAGCTCCCGGGGCGGCACCGGCCGCGGCTCCAGCCACTTTGTGATTAGGCGAACGATGGGAAATCCCAGGATGATGATTACTACTCCTGGCACGACCCACGAGAATACTTCGTGAACGATTAGGTTTGGATCCGGCGGCATTTGAGTCCCTGACGGTGTATTGACCGTTCAACCCCCCATACGGTAGCAGCATGTGAGGGTTTCGGCGTGTAGCTTTGACGGCAAACGAATTGCACCCTTTCCGCCGAAAGCGCAATCCAGCAGTACATCCGGAGGCTCCACGTGCGACCGATCACTCTTACCCTGACTCTGCTCGCCATAGCCACCGCCTGCGAGAACAGCAACGATCCGTTCCTCTTCGGCATCGGAGGAGGGGGGGGAGGTGCCATTACGCAGGCGCAGGCAACGGGTGACTGGTCGTTTACCGTCCGTAAGACGAGTACGCTTCCGTGTACGGGTGGTTCGCTCGCTGACGGCTCGGCGCTAACCGCGCACCTCGATGTTCTGACCGACGGGACACTCAACCTCTCCACAAGCACCTGGCAGCATCCTCCTGCTACCGTTGTCTTTCCGCTCAGAGGCGCCGTTGCGCTGACCACTGGGGCCGCGGACCTCATTTTCAGTGGGGGGAGCGGAAGTGGATCAGGGATGGAGCTGCGCGGAACGATCACTCCCACTGGAACGTTTACTGGAACCCTCACCGATCCCGGCGCCGGGCTGACGCCAATGTTTAGCGCCGGGGGATGCGAGTACTCGACGTCCGGCACCAAGGCCTGATCGACGACGTCTGTCGCTGCGGACACGGCTCATTCAGCGCATCTTTCCCACGGAATCGAACCCGCCACAAAAATGAAATCGAAAGACATTGTGTACGTGAACGGCAGCTTTGTGCCTCGCGCCGAGGCGCGCGTCTCCGTCGAGGACCGCGGTTTCGTCTTCGGGGACGGCGTATATGAGGTCCTCCGCGTAATCAACGGGAAGCTGTTCGCCGCAAGGTTTCATAACGACCGCTTGAAACGGAGCCTCGACGGGTTGCGAATTTCTCTCTCGGGAGCTGACTCTCCCGAGGCCTTCGTTGAAATCGGAAAGCAGCTTCTCAGGGAGAACAGGCTCCTCGACGGCGAAGCAACGCTATACATCCAGATCACCCGTGGTGCCGCAACACGCGCGCACAATTTCCCACCCGCCGACGTTCTGCCGACTATCTACATCTCGGTTGCTCGCTTCACCCCCTATTCCGACCTGGCCCTTACCGGCGCGCCGGCGATCTCACATCCCGATTTGCGGTGGGGTCGCTGCGACCTCAAGACGTTGAATCTTCTTCCCAACGTGCTGGCATCGCAGACCGCGAAAGAGAGAGGAGCGTTCGAGGCAATGCTGATCCGCGACGGCGTCGTGACAGAAGGGACGAAGACGAATTTCTTCGGCGTCATCGACGGGTCGCTTCGCACCCATCCCTGCGACAGTCATATCCTCCCTGGAATCACTCGGTCGGTGTTGCGTGATCTCGCGCGCGAGCTGAGCATTGATCTCGACGAGACTCCGATCCGCTCCGACGAGATCCCACGGCTCAGCGAGCTCTTCCTCACCGGTACCACGACCGACGTGATGCCCGTCGTGAGCCTCGACGACAAGCCTGTAGGGAAGGGCAAACCGGGGGAGCTGACCCGGAAGTTGCAGCGAGTTCTCGCCGACAGTCTTGCCTCAGGCAGCGACTAGCGGCGCTCGCGCGCGACGATGGAAAAGCGTGTTGATGCGAGCGTCGATAGGAATTGATTCGAGTCATCGCAACTGCTACCTTTCGCGTCGTAACGCGCCAGTAGCTCAGTTGGATAGAGCAACAGCCTTCTAAGCTGTGGGTCGGGGGTTCGATTCCCTCCTGGCGCGCCAAGCGACCGCAAGCGCCGTTAGCTCAATTGGCAGAGCAAATGACTCTTAATCATTAGGTTGCAGGTTCGATTCCTGCACGGCGCACTATGGGCCTGACAACTGAGCCGACAGTCCAAGAAACGAGACGGCCACCGAGACGGTGGCCGTTTTCGTTTGCCGATTCGCGACTGAATCCGTGGCGCGGGCTTGGCGGATTGGCGCGAGAAGTGTGGCTCCTCTTCGCGACCAATCTGATCAACCGCGCCGGGATGATGGTACTTCCGTTCCTGGTGCTGTACCTCACCCGCGAGCTGGGATTCTCACTCGCGCGTGCCGGCTCCATGCTCGCTGTCTATGGAGCGTCGGCAATAGTGTTCGGTCCAATCGGTGGACGGCTCAGTGATCGCATTGGTGCGCTTCCCGTCATGCGCGTGTCCTTGATCGCATCCGGGCTCGTGTTGTTGGTGTTCCCGCTAGCAAAGAGCCTCACTGCCGTCGCGGCCATGACCGTACTCTGGGCCGGATGCGCGGAGATGTTTCGCCCCGCCAGTCTCGCCGCCATCACGCACGTCGTGGCTCCAGAACAGCGCCGCCAGGCATTTGCGCTCAACCGGCTGGCGATAAACCTCGGCATGAGCATCGGTCCCGCACTTGGCGGCTTTCTCGCAACCGTATCGTTCCACGCAATGTTCGCAGTCGATGCCGTTACGACTCTGCTAGCGGGGACACTGCTGGCGGTCACACCATGGCGCGCTTTCAGCGGGGTGAATTCGGAAGCGGCGAGCCCGCAAGGTTCGCGCATCGGGCCGGCGACAATCCTCCACGACGGGCGTTTCCTGGTTTTCCTGGGCGGTGTAATCCTGGTCGGCATCGTGTTCTTTCAGCATGAGTCCGCGCTGCCATTGTACCTCGTACAGTACCTCCACCTCTCTCCAGCGTTCTACGGAATGCTGTTCACGATCAACACATTGCTGATCGTGGGGCTCGAGGTCCCGATCATCACCGCGACCGCGCACTGGCCAAATCGACGATCGCTGATCATCGGGTGCCTTCTGTTCGCGATTGGATTCGGTGCCCTCGGAGTGATCGCATCTCCGGGTGGAGTAATTGCTACCGTCGTCGTCTGGACGTTCGGGGAGATGCTTCTGTTTCCAGCTATGTCGGCGCACATGGCCGAGATAGCACCCGAGAATCGGCGCGGAGCTTACATGGGAGCCTACAGTATGTCGCTCAGTATCTCCCTCACGATCGGACCGTGGATGGGAACTCAGCTTCTCGCCTTGCTCTGGCCGGTCAGAGTCTGGTCCGTCATGTTCGCGCTGGGGGCGCTGGCCGCTCTGCTGATGGTGTTTTCGGTGCCGCGGCGCCGTCCGTCATACGTTGCAGTCGCCGCTGGATCTTAGCGACTATCATCTCGATGGCGACCGAGTTGTGCCCGCCGCGCGGAACGATCACGTCCGCATAACGTTTGCTCGGCTCGACGAACTCGCAGTGCATCGGCTGAACGGTCGAGAGGTACTGCTCGATGATCTCGTCGAGCGGTCTCCCGCGAACGTGAGTGTCCCGCTCGATGCGACGGATGAGCCTGATGTCCGCGTCCGCGTCCACGAACACTTTCACGTCGCATAACTCACGCGCCCTGGCGTCAACGAAAAGTAGAATCCCATCGATCACAACTACGTCGGCGGGTTCCACCGGGGTTCGTTCGGCGCGGCGAAGATGCGTAACGAAATCATACTCGGGTTTCTCGATCGACTTACGTTTGCTGAGTGCTTCGAGGTGCGAGACCAGCAAGTCGTAGTCGAAGGCGTCCGGATGGTCCCAGTTGAGCTTTCTGCGCTCGTCGAGAGAGAGGGCGGAGAAATTCTTGTAGTACGCATCCATGTCGATGAACGCCACTGATGTCGTCGTCAGAAGCTCGGCGACATTTCTGGCTACGGTGGACTTGCCGGACCCGGAGCCGCCGGCGATTCCGATTATCAAAGGTTTCAGCATGCTGATCCAAAGCTACGATTCCGGTGTATGAAATGCATTATGCCTCGTTGGCAACAAACTCGAACCGCTGCGTAAAGCAGAACTTCCATGAAAATCCCAACGATTGCTTTTGCGTTTCTACTTCTCGGCGCTTCGGCCTGCAAGACCTTCTCACATGGTGCAGGCGCTTCCGATCAGAGTTACCCGACCGTGGTCCAGGTGGATAACCAGGGTTTCCTTGACATGAACATTTATGCAGCGCGTAGTGGCCAACGCGTACGGCTCGGCACTGCCGCAGGGAATAGCAAGACCAATCTTACGATTCCGGTGGGGCTCGTCACTGGCCTCACACCACTTCGTTTCATCGCAGATCCCATAGGGGGAACGCGGGCATCGGTGAGTATGGAGATTACTGTGGCGCCGAGCGATACTGTCGTACTGACGATTCCACCGGTCTAGTCTGGCACCAGCTCAGACGAGCGCCCCCGACGCCGCTACTACCGACAGCGCGCGCGGCACGCATCGCAACTCAACAGTTCTAGATCGGGCGACGCGCAGCTCGCCGTCGACTTCCATCAAGGGACTGCTTGGGAACCTGAGCGCGAGCTGCTGAACGGTAGCTGTTGAGACGGAGGGCATCCCGATGTGGGTGCCGCGCATTGCGCCGACGAACAGCCCCACGCGCTCCACGACATTGCTGTCACTGAAGAAGCACACGTCGAGCCGGCCGTCGAGCACGGAAGCATGTGGAGCAATCTTGAACGCGCCGCCAAGCGAGCGTCCGTTCGATACAGTGACCATGAGCATTCGTCCGCCCTTCACGCCGGGCACGCCGTTCGCCGAGACCTCAGTTCCGCGGTAAGTGAAGAGCTGACCCAGGGCGGAGTAGATGTAAACAGCGTCACCTTTGAGAAAACGGACGCGATTGCTCGCCTCGAGCACGGAACCATCGAATCCAAATCCGCAGCTATTCAGAAAGTAATTGCGATCAGCCAGACCCACATCAATTCGCGTTGCCTCTCCGCGCACCACGAGATCGGCGACCTGTTCCGGGGCGTATCCATTCACGCCGAGCGTTTTGGCGAAGTCGTTTCCCGTCCCGGTTGGGACGACGGCAAGGCGACACTCGGCGCCAGATTGGAGAATCGCATTCGCAATGCGGCCGCAAGTTCCGTCACCGCCGACCGCGACGATAGTTTGCACACCGTCGCGCACGGCCTGCCCGGCGAGACTTTCTTCGTCGCCGGGCGCCGTGGATTCGTAAACATTATCGATCCCATGAGTCGCGAAAACGGAGCGCACAAATGGAAGCGTTGCGCGCACTGCTCCGCGGCCGGCGGCGGGATTAACGATCAGGCATG
>DASWGL010000062.1:0-4450 GCA_036393735.1 Gemmatimonadaceae bacterium
GCGCGTAACACCAACCGGTTTCGCTGCCGGCCGACAAAAGCACCTACGCGCACGACCTAGTCCGGCACTTCGACCGGGACTTAAAACGGCGAAGGAGTACCGCAGAAAGTTCGAGCGAACGAACAGCGATCTCGCCGCAGACTCTGGAGAAAGTGCGCGCAATCGAGCGCCGCGACACGCCTTCCAGGCGCGTTCAGTTACAGATCTATGCGGGAGAGGCGCGGTGTCCTCGTAGCGGCTTTGCAAAGCGAGCGCGAGGAGGAGACCCGCGACTGAGCGGAGCGAAGGAGCGTAGTTAGGGGCTCCGACCAAGCGAGCGTAGCCGCGAAGAGGATACCGCGCCTCGACGTAAAGATTGGCGCGCACGGATTTCTCCGGATAAATCCCTTTAGCGAGATCGACGCGAATGAGCCCGTCCATGAACGACGCGCCAACCCCCGCTCCACTAAGTGGCCGGCCAGGATGCGAGAAATTCGTGCGATCCCCGGCCCAGCCGAGATCCCCGAACACGATCTTGCGGAATCCCGTCGACCGCGTGCCGAACTCCGCGCTGGTCATCCAGAAGGAATTTCCAATCGCCGCACCGGCTGTTTGACCGCGCACGGTCTGAACCCCACCAAGGAAGAATTGCTTTTGTATCGGGAGCTGACCGCCTGACGTACCGCCCCCGAGTGTGAGGGCGCCATCAATCGCGCTGCCGAGGCCGTGCGAGAGGGTGGTCTGCAGCGAGCCGCGCGAATAGTCGAAAGTGCCCGTCGCACCTTCGACTTTGATATCGGTCAGAGCGCGAAATCCGTGGGGATCGAGTCCGTAAGACGAGTGATGACCCGCCGCCAGTCCGACAATCTTTCCATTCACGGCGTTGATGTTCGTGAGATCTCCCCTCACTCCGCCGGGATGCGCGATAGAGAATTCCGTGTGCACCGTCGCGTCGAAATGCTGTTCGGCGAAGAGGCGCCAGCTGTTGATCAGCCCGTAATCCTTCTCACCCTTGAGCTCGGCACCCCACGTGCGGTAGTAGAATCCTTCGTCGCGTCCAAAGAAGAGCGCCGACAGTGAGCTGCTGAAGCCGAGCGGATCGCCCCAGTCGTTGGACGCAACGAGACGACGATACACGCCGACTCCGATCTTTCGGCGGCCATCGGTGCGATCGAGCGACAGCTCTCCATTCGGCGAGAGGTCAGCGACGCCAAGCCTCAAGAGCGCGTGCGTCGAGTACCCTCCGCCGAGCACCTGTTCGACCGCCAACGCGCTCGAGAATCCTTCGATGCGATTGAATCGCGTAAAAGGCAGTCCCCATGAAACCGTAGGCCTCTGCGGAGCAAACTCCGGTTGCGCCCCGAGCGTCAGCGCCTCGGAGACCAGCGCATCGCGCTCGGCCGTTCCGAACACCGCTTCGCCTTCGTCGTAGATGGATTTGGGGAGCTCGCTCGAATGCGCCAGCGCGACGGTGTCGCACGGCACTCTGATCAGAATGCGCAAATCCTCCTCCGATCTGTTCTCCCGCCGGATGCGCTCGGTTCCTTCCTTGCACGCGTTGCGACGGCGCTCTCTCCGGCCGGCACGCGATAAGGAATCGGTCGCCGTATCCATCACCGCGATCATCACGTCGGGTAGCGGCTCAGGACCGTTCACGCTCGAGTACGTGTAGCGCTGCTCGAGCTTGAACGGGATGTGCATGAAGCTCACCTGCGCCTCGCCCTCGATGGTCTGCGATCTCGGAAGCCAGAAGCGTCCCTCGTGAAGGCCGTACTCGACCGTGATGGCGCTGACGTTCGCCTTCATCGGAGTGATCATGGGCTTCACCCAGCGGGGGATGTCGTCGTCCGGGTCGTGCTCTTCCTCGTTCGCCTCCTTGGCAACGGCCATGATGTCCATCTCCTGCGCCATGCGATAAACCGCGCGCACGAGATGCGCGTTGGCCGCGTCGAACCACAGCGAGCCGACCGCGACGTTCCACCTGGGCTGTCGCGGACGAATGCGGAGCTCGCGCAGCTCGAGATGTTGCCCGCCGGGAAGCTGGAAGTTGACGGAGTCTCCAGATTCATAGGTGTAGTACGCCTCGGCACCGGCAGCGAGCGGATGAATTATCTCGTTCTCGCTAACGTTTGCCTTCGCGAGCCCCGAGCCGATCCAGAGCGTCTCTCGCCCCGGAGCGTAGGGAATGTCGCCCCCTGAGCCAAGGTCGACGTCTCCCTCTCCTACTCCATCGAGCATCGGGAATGCGCTGCGCTGGCCTTTGACATCGATGATCGCGCCCTTGCCGCGCTGCCACATCACATGCGCGGCTCGCTCACTCCGCATCAGCAGCCGGTCGCGGCCGATGCGCTTGAATCCCATTCCCACCGACATGCGCTCGTAGGCATTCGCGTCGTAACCGGTGAGGCTCGAGTCCTGTGCGAGTCTCGCTTCGCGTGCACGAAGCAGGAGGTCTCTGGCGCGGGGATCCTTGAACGCGCTTGCGAGGACTGCCGACGTGACGGGCAATTGCTTGGCACGCCGGATTTCTTTCCTGACCGAGTCCCTGACTCGCGCCCGCGCACGGAGCGAATCGCGCACCTGGTCTCTGCGAACCGCGATTGAATCGCTCTTCGCGCGCGCTACGCTATCCTGCTTCTCCTTGCCGACCTGAACAGCGACGTGGGACTGCGCGAAAACGACGGCGGCGAGGAGCGCTAGCATTCTCTTACGGTCTGGTCGGACGAGGAATGGTGAAGGAGACGCCCAGCTGCCAGAGGACGAGATCGGTCTTGCTGCTGCGCGCGTTTATGTTGATGGAGCCATCGGGATTGTCCGTGATGTCGCCCTCTCTCAGATACCTCGCGTGAGCACCGTAGTGATATCGTGCTCCAAGATTGAGGGCGCCAATCGATTTCCCGAATGGGATCATCACGCCGCCGCCAAACACCCACGCATGAGACCAGTCGTCGAAGTCGGTCGTGGTGAAGGCCGATCCGGTGTTGTCCGTTCCGGAGAGCGATGACTCGGTCCAGAAATACGTTGCCGCTATTGCGGCATTGGCGTAGGGACGGAACCAGCCGTCCGGGATTTGGAGCTGTGTACCGATGGCACCGAAACCGATACGGTTATCAGTTTCCACATCCAGCGAAACGCGCCCGGTATTAGGAAAATTGACCCGCTGGGTTTCGCGTCCGTACTGAACACCACCCAGATCTGCGCGGATGTTGAAGTAGCCCTTCGGGTCTATCTTGAACATTCCCGTCAAGTCGAATCCGTAGCCGTTCGGAACATTGTTCGCGAACTCGCCCTTCGGCTGCGAGACTGCGAAATCGCCCCCGAACGAAAAGCGCGAAGGCAGCATCGTGACGTTGGATATCTGTGCATCAACCGCTGAGGCCGACGCGAAAACGAAAGCAGTGCTCAGTACCAACGCGGCTTTGGACTGCATAGTTTCTCCTTCGGGTTTGGAACCCAGAGTTGGCAGGGACGGTGCCCCGGTCTATAGCCAACGCTATACCATGTTACGGTAACAGGTTAGACCGAGTTTCAAGTCCCATCAAACAGGTTATTGCCCTCTGGTCGTGACACTTCTTGTAGTCCCATGGTGACACCCTTCGATAATTCCGCGCCGGCCCTCCGAGTCCATGGACTCCGGAAGGCGTACGATGACGTCGTCGCCGTCGATGGTCTCGACCTCCAGGTCCTGACTGGGGAATGCTTCGGCCTCCTCGGCCCCAATGGCGCCGGCAAGACGACCACGATCGAGATCTGCGAAGGTCTTCTCGCGGCCGACTCGGGCAGCGTCGAAGTGCTTGGCCGGCGCTGGGAGTCGGACGCGCGCGATCTGCGAGAGCTGCTCGGAATCCAGCTCCAGGACACCCAGCTCTCCGAGAAGCTTACGGTAGATGAGACGCTGACTCTCTTTCAGAGCTTCTATCGTGAGGCGCGCGATGTCGGAGAAGTAATCAATCAGGTCGAGCTCGAAGAGAAGCGCGATTCACGAGTCGGCGCGTTGTCGGGCGGACAGAAGCAACGGCTGGCGGTCGCGTGCGCGCTGGTCGGAAATCCGCAGCTCCTGTTTCTCGACGAGCCTACGACGGGTCTCGATCCAGTCGCGCGCCGGCAGCTCTGGGATCTGATCTCAAAATTCCAGGCGGAGGGAAAGACGATCGTTCTCACCACTCACTACATGGAAGAGGCCGAGCGACTATGCGACCGGGTGGCAATCGTGGATCACGGCCACGTGATCGCGATGGGAACACCGCGCGACTTGATCGATTCCGTGGATGTCTCGCGTCTTCCTCCGCCAGAGCCTCGAACGACATCGGCGACGCTCGAGGATGTATTCGTGTCGCTTACGGGAAGGACTCTGCGCGATGAGTGAGCGAATCCCGTTTCCGATCACTGACGAGATGGCGCGTTTGGAGCTGAAACCGCTGCGCCGCCGGGGCTTCATGAAAAGCTCGATGGTGCAGCTCACGCTCGTTCG